>NZ_JBXWSJ010000005.1:0-138933 GCF_059613365.1 Ruegeria sp. BHSA163 | reverse complement strand
AAGGCCGATCGTGGTAACTTGCATGGGGTGACTCCTCTCTCGCAGATAACGACACCTGCACTATGGCGCATCGCGACGCCGATGGAGCAGGAGCCATCCACCCCATCTGCATAGCGGTCATTCAGTGCCGATGCTAAGAACGTTTGTTTTTGTGGGCCAAACCGACATTCGCCGGTCCAAAATCCGCTACTACCAGCCACCGATAAATGCTTCGACGATCGAAACGAAATCAAATTCTGCAATCGAGGCACTAACTTGGATCAGAGTGTGTTAAAAGTGATTAGCCACAAGCGTTATTAGCTAAGGTCAACTCCAATTTGTCCGTGCTTAGGCCGGTGATCAACTAGGAAAAGGGATGGAACAAGAAAATGAACCTTGAGAAACTTTCGAGTCGTGTAACTCAGGAACTCGACGAAGCCCTCGCGAACGACTTTCCCAAGGAAAGGCGTGAAGAAATCCTAGAAATCGTCCGGCGAGCAATGCTCGACTCCGCTGATCGAACACACCGAGAGATGAAAGATACGGCCGTCGTGTGCTGCGGTCCCGAGGCTGATCTGGCACACAAAATACAAGAGCAAATGGCGAAAAAGCGCGATATGCTGATCGCCAACCTGACTGCCATGCGGTAGTCAATTGCGGTAACTGATGGCCAGCCCATCGTTTCGGAACAGAGAAAAAGGTCCCGCCAGCGGTCATCCCTCACGAATTGGTCTTTTCAGAAGAACTCGGCTTGGGCCAGGGGATGCTCTCCTTGATCCCCATCAAGGCTGACCCGTGAAAAAGGTTGGATTATGACTCGTACAAGTATTTTTTCGAATTCACATTCGTTCAATTTTCTATGGGAGATCAGTGACACTGAAAAAATTCAATTGCATTGGTCAACGGAGTTATTCGGAAATCTCATGTGAAACCCATTTTTCTGATCATCGGTTACGCAATCACGGTCGTGCTTCCTCTGATACTTTCATGGATATTTGGTGGACCGCCGCGTCCATTTCACCAAGAGCTTGCTTCGGGGTTCGGTATGCTTGCCTTTTCGATAATCCTCGTCGAGTTCGTTCTTTCCGGGCGCTTTAAGATCATTTCGAACGGATTGGGTATGGATGTGACAATGCGGGCGCATCAGCTTCTGGCGCGGACAGCGCTTGCTTTCGCCTTCATACACCCATTTCTTTATGGAGGTACACCGTCCGGCGGTCCGCGACCCTGGGATCCCACGCGCCAACTGACGATTACAACAGAGTTTGCATATCTTTCGACCGGCATTGCCGCGTTCTTACTTTTGTTTTGCCTCGTGTTTCTTGCGATAGGGCGGAAGAAGTTGGATTTTAAGTATGAGACATGGCGCCTAATTCATGGATTGGGCGCACTTATGATTGCGGTACTTCTGTTACATCACACAGTCTATGCTGGTCGTTATGGATCTCAGCCCGAATTGACTTGGTTCTGGCTTGTAATGACCGGGGCTGCGCTTGGTTCCCTTCTATATATTTATCTGGCGGTTCCGCTGCGTGACATGGGGCGAGTATGGCGTGTCAAGTCTGTAACCAGCCTGACTCCCAATCAGTGGGAGATCACAGTGGCACCTCAGAACCACTCTGGCCTCGAATACAAGGCTGGACAGTTTGTTTGGCTAAATGTCGGACATGGTCCCTTTTCAATCAATGAAAACCCTTTTTCAATTTGTTCGGCGCCGGCCAATGGTCCGAGTATTTCCTTCATGATTAAGGAGCTGGGGGATTTTAGCCGAGCGGTAGGTGGGACAAAACTGGAAACTGTCGCATATATTGACGGGCCCTATGGCAGCCTATCCATCGACGATCGCGACGAGCCGGGGGTCGCGTTGATCGCAGGTGGCGTCGGTGTTGCGCCGCTGTTGGGTATACTGCGGGAGATGCGAGCAAGTGGTGATCCGCGCCAGGTGAAAATGGTTTATGGAAACAAACGGTTCGACCAAATCGCCTGGCGCGATGAGTTGGGTAAAGAGGATATTACCTATGTCCTGTCGGAACCGCCTGAGGGCTGGGAAGGAGAGGAAGGTCTGATCGATGCTGAAATTATAGATCGTGTATTTTCGCTGGATCAGTTCCGTTCCTGGGTTTTCGTCCTGTGCGGTCCGTCTAATATGATGGAAACCATCGAGGACCATCTCATAAAGAAGGGCACCCCTTGGCACCGAATTCTTTCAGAGCGTTTTGACTATGATTAATCTTATTGGGAATTTGAGTTCCAAGAGGCGAGTGTTGATCGTAATTACGGTGGTCAACCTATTCTTCTTACTTGTTTTGTTGGCCTTCGTGCTTCGCTAAACAAATAAGTCAAATTGGTTGACTGTCTTAAATTCCTGCGGCCGCGCCAGCGGACTCCGTAGTTTGCATCAAAGAGGTTTTTCAGATTTAATCGGGCTCATTATTAGCTCTCAGAGGATTTGTCAGAATAACTTTGCTTGGGCGGGACACCCAAAGTTGGGTTTCAATATGAAAGAAATTCCTTCAGAAGTTTACGCGAGCTAAAAAAACAACTCCAACGACGCAACTTTCCAGAAGTTTCGTCGCGGAGCTGGCTTGGCTTGATCCCCGGGGACCACCATCACCAAGGCAGGCGGTGAAGTTCGCGCCGGTACCTGCGTGATGGAACTGCTTTTTGACGGAGAGACGGTGGCGGGTGTTCGTACCGAAGATGGGGCCGAGTTACACGCCAATGCGGTCATTTCCGACATCGGTGCGCGCGAGCGCCAATGACACACTCCTGCCTGACAAAAAAGGACCAGCCGACTGGAAAGCTGATATTCGCGGATTGCCGGCCAGCATCGCACATTTCAACGTATTTCTTGGACTTGAAGGCGATATCGAGGCCGCTGGCGCCACGAAAGCCAACCACTGGTTCTTTCCTAGAGGTGAAACAGACGTTCTCTGGATGGACGCACCGGACGCCCCGCCGCCGCACATGACGGTGTCTTTTGGTTCACTAAAAAACGCAGCCCATGATCCTGGACCTCGGCAAAAACACACCGCGCAACTTTTGCGCTGGGAGGATTGGTCCATTGTGGCAGATTGGGCCGTCCATCCTGAGGGAGCCGGCGGTGACGACTATACCGAATTCAAACGCCGCACCGAAGCAACCATGATGGCAATGTTTAAAGAGCGATTTCCGGAACTTGCCAAGCACGTTGTGTACAAGAACCTCGCCGCGCCGCTCTCGACCGTGTCTTTCACGGGGCATAATCATGGGGCATTCTACGGCCTTGATGTCACGCCGGAACGCGTCATGTGCGATGCTTTGCGGGCAAAAACACCGATCCCTGGCCTTTATCTTGCGGGCCAAGACGTTGCGAGCCCAGGTATCCCCGGTGCACTTTGGGCAGGCGTGCTTGTGGCTGCTTCTGTAGATTCGGGCGTATTTCGCATAATTCGCGGATAGTGCGGCACGAAACGTACTTCGCTCGTGTCGCTTGCGTCGGCTTCGTCCACAGAGCAGTCGTTCGTACCAACTGCGGCGAATGTCTGCTTCGAGCCCGAAGCTGAAGCTTGATCAATGCTTCGTCGCCGTAGTGCAGCGAACGGCTGTTTTGAGCCCCGAAGCCGTTAGTCTTGCCTGCGGCGACCAACGTTGAGTTTGGCGACTAAGGCCCTCTTCACCTATTTTCTCCGCGAGCAAACCAAAATAGACCCGCCAACCGAACGGGTCGACGGGCCACGGGTTCTGAAATGGGTCCACTCACGGACCACCCGAGTCTACAGAGGTTTGCGAAGCTTTTGTGACGAAGTTCAACGCGTGGGCGAAGTTGCGGACCTTTCTGTCATGTTGCTGAAATTTTGATCTCCAACTGCCCAAGAGGGCGAAAGCCTTCGGCTATGACCAAAATCTGCAACGCGGAAATTGGTGAAAAGCTCTTCGATGGACTATTCCGGCCCCGCAGCAAGCTTGTCGTTTAGAGCAGTTTAAGTTGCAGTGCCAAACTCATGCCTTTGCGGTTTCGCCCACACATGCAAGAATATTCGCGGAAAGGGTCTCTCGGGGTTTCACCATGAGAAAAGGGCGAGCGGCAATCGTAGCAATCGACGTCGTTGGCTATAGTGCCATGGTGGGAGCCGATGAACATGTTGCTCTCAACCGGGTGCGATCCTGGCAGGAGACGTTGCTTCGACCAATCGTTCGGCGGCATCATGGGCGCATTTTCAAGACAATGGGCGATGGTTTCCTCGTCGAATTTCCGTTGGGAGAAAAAGCTGTCCGGTGTGCGCAAGAATTGCAGCTTGCGACGCAATCAATTGAAACCCAAGAACATAGCAAAAGGCCTTTGAACATTCGCGTCGGCATCAACGAGGGCGATTTGTACTACCAAGATGATGACGTTCTCGGAGATTGCGTGAACGTTGCTGCGCGGTTGGAAGGCATGGCTACCCCTGGCGGCATTCTTGCATCAGATGAGGTATTTGCGGGGCTGGATGACGAGCTCACTGAAGTCTTTCATGACAACGGTAATCGAAAATTCAAAAATATCCCTCGACCAATTCGTGTTTGGTCCTGGCCGCAAAAGCTGCCACCCCTTCGAGAGGCGACCAAGCCACGGGTATTTGTCGAAGGATTTTCTTCCCGAAGCGCTGATGAAGAAGACGTTGCCGACGTGCTGGCAACCGAGGTGCAGCGGCACTTAGGGCAGCTGACCGGCCTAGAAGTTGTCCAAAACCCAGACGCTGGACACTACGTAGTCAATGGAAGCGCGCGCCAATCAAAAAGTCGTATGCGAGTTGGCGTGCAATTGATTGGAGCTGACGATGGTCGCCAAATTTGGGCAGAACGATATGACCTGGACAGCGTCGACCCATTTGACATTGCAGATTTATGTGCACCTCGACTTGTAATGAGCATTCGAAGACGCGTAGCGGCGGATGACGCACGACGTCTGAGAGACAAGTCGCTTGATGAGTTGTCCTTTGAAGACCTCCTTGCACTTGCTGGCGCAAGCTTTTTTAATCCAACCTTTGAAGGATGGCACGGCGCAGGTTTGATCGCGGAACACGCGCTCGCAATAGAACCAAATGCATTTATGGCGTTGGCAATGGCAGCGGCTGGTCTTGGTTTAGCCAATCCGTTCTACGGTGTGGAACCTATTCCACATGATGTATTGATGAAGGCACTTGGACGCATTACCGCGGCGATCCGAGCCAATAACAGATCAGACATGTTGCACAGTGCTCATGCAGGCTTATTGCTGCATGGACATGGTCGCTCTGCAGAAGCATTGACGGCCGTTAACCATGCTCTGGACGTCAACCCTGACTACAACATGGGGCTATGGACACGGGGCTCTATAGAGATTTTTTCTGGTGATGCAGAGCAGGGAATATCTAGCACACTTCGCGCAATAGAAGTGGCAGCTGACGATCCGTACGTACATCTCTACAATCGAACCGTGGGTCACGGTCATCTTTGCGCCAGACGCCCAGATGACGCCTTGGAGTGGTTTCGCAAGGCAGACCAGCTCGCGCCTGAGCTGCCGCCAAATCTACTTGGCCTCACAATCTGTACTCACCTGATCGGCAACAGGGAAGAAGCTAAGGCTCTCAGCGAGGCGCTCATACGCAACTGTCCAACGTTTCGTTTGAGCTTGGTTCGAGCACTCCCGGTTTACGGAACGGATCTCTGGAAACCCATTTGGAATAGAATTGCGAAATTGGGGCTTCCAAACTGAGACCCGGATTATTGCGGGGTTCACTCGCTGCTTAGTTCGCCGGAGCCTCCGATTTCTGCCGGCAAATCTTTGAACTTCGGCAATCCATCTGCCATCGAGATCATCCTGGATTCACAATGAACGTGCATCGTTAGAGAGCAGAAAACACTTTCCGCGAGTGGCAATACTTATGATCGCCAATTTCGTTTGTTAACTGCGGCAGTAGATCCGAAGAGATACAGAATTGATCCAAAACCTGTCTTCAGGCGTAAAACTAATGTTATGAACATCCAAAAGGTCGTCATGCCACTCCGCTTCGTTTTAGCAGCAGCTGTAGGGTTAATTGATCAAAGTTTACGCCTTACTGCAATCTGTTCGGCTTGCCTTGGTGGTTATCATATATTTGATGTTCGTAATCACCGCCTTTGTTCAAATCGGTTTGTCGTCGGATCAGATAACGGCACTAAGTTTTTTTCAATGTTCGGTCTGGATCGCTTTCGCCTCTATTTTAAACCTGCCTTTCGCGACACTAAATTGGGAAAGTGCAAAATTCGTACTCTGTTAGTAGGGCCTCTCATGGGCATTCTTATACTGGGAACCGCAACGGCTGAGGCTGGCGAAACCCTCGCCGAGGACTTTTCCGGGTCTCCGGAAACCCGATGGGACTATGTGGCAGATAGTGTCATGGGGGGTGTTTCTTCTGGTCAGGTGTTCTTTTTAACTGAAGGCGACGTTGACTTCGCAAGGCTGACCGGAACTGTCAGCACGGAAAATAATGGAGGCTTTATTCAGTTCCGGCGCAAACTATCAGACCGGCCAACTTCGGATACCGCAGGCGTCAGAATCGTGGTGAGGGGCAACGGCGAGCAGTACTTTATTCACCTCAGGACAAAGGGCACAGTGTTGCCATGGCAATATTATGAGGCCGAGTTCAAAACCACGGAATCGTGGACGGAAATCTTACTGCCATTTTCGAGTTTTAAGGCATCGGGCGCCATGTTACGTTCAACGCCCACACCTACTGGGATTACTTCAATTGGAGTCGTAGCTTACGGCCGCGATCATCAAGCTCGTTTAGACGTCAGTAAAGTCAGCTTCTACTGAAGACATATGCACTTGTTGCTGGGGCCGCCGCAAAGGCCGAGTGGTGCACACTTGGCGCGGGATAAAGGACAGCCTCACTGGCCTATCAGAGACGAGTTCGAATTCGTCTGACAGCACCGCCATTTGGCCGAATAATTTAATAAAGAAGAAAAATTGATTGCGGCATTCTCAACTGCCAATCCATCTGCCTCACTTTAGATCTTACATCCATGGTTTATTCAGATCGGAATGTCCCTGATCTTATACTACGACGTTGATCTTCCATCGCTCTGATTATTGATGCCGTGCGAAGCGTCGGCTTGCCATAAAACTAGATTTACACATGAATAGATCTTTGGTTTCTCAATTTACTATTTGAACAGGGCTCCAGATTGGGCGCAGCGCGGACATTCACCGAACAACGCTCTATTTGTACTTAACGAAACGGCTGCGCTTGGCTTTACGTCGCTTCCATTTGATCGTTCAGGTGCTTCCCACCGTGTCCGACGCTTTTCGCTGGTGCGGAAATTCGCCGGCAGCAATGTAGACTTCTTCTGCGGCGGTAGACGTTCGACCAAGAACCGCGTTTCGGTGGGGATGTCTTCCGAAACGCTCAATCACGCCACGCACGGTTTTATTTTGCCCGTTAGCACCATCAGCCAGGGGCGCTAGAGCCTCCGGCCAAATCGGTTCCATTTCGTCTACTAGGCGGATGCACAAGTCCATCCGCTCCAAATGGTCGGGGCCTTCGCAATGGCCGATGGAGATGACGTAGAACATCCGTTCCCATGGTACCGGCAATGACTGGTAGTGCCCGTTGCCAATACCCTCCAAACATAGCCGGCAAGCCTTGATATCTTGGCCGAACGCACCGGGTGTATCCCGCCAGAGCGAGCGTGGAAACTGGTCTAGCACCAATATCAGAGCCATTCTGCCGCGAGGTGTCTCGGCCCACGCATCCAACTCTCCGCGAGCCCCGGCCTGGGTCAGATCGGCAAACTCGCTGCAGATTACGTTGTCCATGCCGCCCTGCATGCGTTCGTCCCAGAAATTGAGGTGTGCTTGGGCGCTGTTCCAATGCCCGGAATCGGGGAACCATAGGTCAAGCACCTGGGTTGCACGCGGGTCTAGATCGGCCATCTTGTCCTCCAGAAGATTGCCGTCCAAGTATGCCCGAATTTTTGCATCTGAAAAGAAAACTCCGAATTTCGAGCAGGAGAACTCAGGGCGAATGCATGTCTTCCTAAGTCAATGCCTAACCGCCCCCGCCAAATACGCTTCGGGAATTTACTGCTACAGACTGATGTAGCTAAGCATCACTACAATCAGCCGCTGAAAAAACTTGAAGTCTAATCAATTGCGCGAAGTCGCTTCAGCAACGAAGAGGTATCCCACCGACCGCCCCCGAGTTTCTGAACATCCTTGTAGAATTGATCGACAAGGGCGGTCACCGGCAAACTAGCACCGGTTTCGTTGGCTGTATCAAGGCAGATACCCAGATCCTTTCGCATCCAGTCCACGGCAAATCCGTGATCAAAATGATCGTCAAGCATGGTTTCGAACCTATTGACCATTTGCCAGCTTCCTGCGGCGCCTTGACTGATGACTTCAACTACCGAGCGTCCATCAAGGCCTGCCTTCTCTGCAAAATGCAAAGCTTCGCTCAGGCCTTGGACCAAACCAGCAATTGCAATCTGGTTGCTCATTTTGGTCAACTGACCCGCGCCACTCTCTCCAATTCGGCGGCAGATTTTCGAGTAAACTTTCATGATGGGTTCTGCGGCCGAGTACACGGATTGGTCTCCACCACACATAATGGAAAGAACCGCGTTCTCAGCACCCGCTTGCCCACCGGATATTGGCGCGTCTAGAAAGCCCACTCCTTGTTCTTTGGCAGCGGAATATAGCTCACGAGTCACCTTCGCGGAAACAGTAGTATGGTCAACGAGCGTTGCGTTTGCTGACATGCCTGCAAAAGCGCCCTCCGGGCCAATGCAAACACTGCGAAGGTCATCGTCATTTCCCACGCATGTCATTACGAAATCTGCACTCACTGCAGCCTCTCGCGGAGTATCGCGCATGCTGCCGCCATGTTCCGCGACCCATTCTTCAGCCTTTGTCGACGTACGGTTATAAACAGTTACATCGTACCCCGCCGCCTGGAGATGTCCGGCCATCGGATAGCCCATTACGCCAAGGCCAATAAACGCAAGTTTTGCCATTTGAATTTCCTTTTTAAAGTAGGTCCCGCGGCTTTTTGCCGGCAAAGAAAGCGTCTAGGTTGTCTAGTGCGCGAAAGCCCATAGCGTCCCGAGTTTTTGTAGTGGCACTACCGATATGGGGCAACATGAAGATGTTCTCGTGGTCTGCAAATTTCGGGTTTCCGCCGGGTTCGGTTTTGAAGCAATCAAGTCCCGCCGCGGCCAGTTTTTCACTTTTTATGGCTTGCAACAATGCGTCTTCATCAACAAGCGCGCCTCTGGCGGTATTGACCAGTATTGCTCCGTCTCGCATTGCCGCCATTCGTTCTGCGTTTATCAAATTCGTTGTATCTGAGGTCGCCGGGCAGTGGAGTGACAGGAAATCGGCTACGGGTAAAAGACTTTCAATGCTTTCGTGATACGTTGCGCCAAGTTCCTGATCAGGTGACAGCCGGGTTCGGTTGAAATAGTGGATATCCATATCAAATCCGCGCGCCTTTTCAGCAAAGGCCCGCCCCACTCGCCCCATCCCGACGATTCCAAGACGTGCACCCGTGACCTGCTTGCCGACCATGAAGGACGGACTCCAGCTATCCCATGCTCCGGTACGCATCAAGCGGTCGCCTCGGACGGCATGCCGCGCAGCCCCCAGCATAAGCAACATCGCTAGTTCAGCTGTCGCGTCCGAAAGAACATCAGGGGTGTTCGTCACCACAATACCTTTGGCAGCAAGGGCTTGCAGGTCGCAGTGATCCACACCAACAGAGTGGTTGGCAACGATTTTCAGACGCGGGTCAAGCCGCGATACAACGTCTGCTGAAAAATGTTCGGAATGGCATGGCATCATCGCGTCGACCTTTGCGCTCATAGCAATGATCTCATCGGGCGTGCCGGGCGTGTCGTCGTCGTTCAGAATAACTTCGTAGTCACGGCACGCACGCTCGACTGTCGCGTCAGAGACGCGCCGCGGCAGCCACAGGACGGGTTTCTCAGTCACGAAGTCAGTCCTTTTTGATGGCATCTTCCCAGAAGTTGTAAAGCGCAAGGGCAATCACAAAGATCGCGATGCACAAGAACGGGAAGCCGCCCCAAAATCCGGCAAACCCAGTCGAGATGCTGTGAGCAAGGCCCAGAACAAAGACCATCATCAGGCCGGTGCCAATAACTCCCATGAGAATGTTTGTCATTCGTGACATGCAATTATTCTCCCTTGTTTTCTAGTGACCTCAGGCGGCGTTGGACCCATGAAGCGGTGCGCAAAAGACGGTCGTCTTCTTCAACTGCGCCAATCAGTTGAACGCCGATCGGCATGTCGTTCTGGCCAACAAGCAGAGGCAGCGTGAGGCACGGCAAACCAGCTAGCGTCCAAGTTAGACAAAATACAGAATCTCCGGTGTGCCCCTCAACAATCGGTACCGCCTCTCCTGTCGCCGCCGGCGCAAGGATTGCATCAAAGTCATTGAAGTACTCTGCGAAAAAGTTTTGAGCAGAACCCATGACCGACAGGGCATCTTTATACTGCGCCTCGCTGATTTCTGCGCCACGGCCGATCGCGGACCGCATCTCAACACTGATTTCAGGCCAATGATTCTCTGAAATTTCAGCCATATTCTGGCGAATCTCATAGTCGTAAATCGTTTTGTGAACATCAACGAGATCGGCCAATTGAGGCGACGCCGAAAAACGTTCGACCCGACCACCGAGGGCGTCAACTACGGCATTTATTCCTTCAACAGTATCTGCATCCAAACGATCATCGAATGGAAAATTAAGCCAAGCAATGTTCGGCTCCACTGGCACCTCTGCCTGAGCCCCTTCAAGCATGTTCGCGCGTGGTCGTGCAAAACTGACTGGGTCGTTTTGATCATAGCCGGACACGACATCCGTCAGCAACGCGATGTCTTCAAGCGAGTTAGCAAATCCCCCCACATGATCCAATGACACTGACGTCCGAAAGACCCCACTTCGAGAGATCGTTCCACGGGTCGGCTTAAAACCATAGACCCCGCAGAAAGAAGCAGGTCGTATAACCGACCCGCCAGTCTGCGTGCCAATTGCCAACGGGACGTGTCTGGCTGCGACAGCTGCGGCAGACCCACTCGAAGAACCGCCGGGACTTCGGGCTGGGTCAAAAGGATTGCAGGTGTCAGCCGGGTGCATAAAGGCGAACTCAGTGGTTTTGGTTTTACCCATGATTACCGCACCGGCTTCGCGTAGATGTTCAACTATTCTGGCATCCGAGGCCGGATGACGGCCCGCAAAAATCGGAGTGCCGCACTCCGTGGGCATGTTTCTTGTGTCGACTATATCCTTCAATCCGACGGGTACACCATGCAATGCCCCGGTGGCCCTTCCGGCCTTGCGAATACGATCCAGTTCACGCGCCTGACCAAGCGCTTCACTGGCATCTATGTAAGCCCAGGCACGAATTACTCCGTCCGTTTCTTCGATCCGTTTAAGGCAGGCCTCAACTAAAGCCTCTGAAGAAATTCGCCCAGCTTGAATAGCCTCGGCGGCTTGAACCGCCGAGAAAAGCGACAAGTCGTGCTTGGTCATGGAACCCATACCCCGAACAGGTAATCAGGAAACCAAAGCGCTATGCCTGGAAACTGATACATTAGCACCATGCACAGGATCACGATGGCCAGATAGGGCATCAGACCTTTGAATATCTCCATCAGCTGTATCTGATTTTTTAGAACGCCCTTCAGGTAGTAAGCTGACATTGCCATAGGCGGTGTCAGGAAGGAGGTCTGCAGATTAAGAGCAACCAGCATGGCGAAGAAATATGGATTTACCCCGAATGTTTCCAACATCGGCAGGAAAATTGGCACAAAAATGATCAGGATCTCCGACCACTCAAGCGGCCAACCCAGCAAGAAGATGATTAACTGAGCAAGGACAAGGAATTGCCAGGGTTGCAGGTTCATTCCAACCACCCAATGCTCGATCACGTCATGGCCGCCAAGGTACGAAAAGATGGAGGCGAAAGTCCAAGAGCCAACGAATAGCCAACACACCATTGCCGTAGCCTTGGCAGTCAGAAAGACGCTCTGTTTGACCTTGTCCCAGGACAATGACCGATAGAGCATCGCCAGAACCAATCCTCCCAAAGCGCCCATTGCGGCCGCTTCAGCAGGCGTCGCCAGGCCGCCAAGGATTGAACCGAGAACCAACATTATCAAAACGGTCAGTGGCACGAAGGAAATTAAAAGATCCATATAGATCTGCCGCCGGGGCGGAATGTCCTCCTCCTGCGGTTTTGGTGCCAACGCCGGATTCAACCAAACGCGCACCATCACATACACGATGTAAAGCCCCGCAAGCATCAGCCCGGGAAAAACCGCCGCAGCGTACAAACGCAGCGGTGATAGTTCGGCAATAGCGGCATAAACGATCAGCATAATCGACGGTGGGATCAAAATTCCCAATGTCCCTCCGGCGCAGATAACACCAGAGGCAAAACTCCGCTGATACCCGGCGTTGGCCATTGCCGGATACGCAAGCAAGCCCATTAGAGTAACAACCGCACCAACTATTCCAGAAGCAGTAGAAAACACAGCGCAGGTTAACAGTGCTGCAATAGCCAACGATCCCGGCAAATTTCGGGCCGCCATGTAAAGCGAAAAGAACAAACGATCGACGATGTTCGCCCTTTCGACCACGTATCCCATAAACAAGAATAACGGAATGGCGACGAGCGTGTCGTTTTCCATCACCGAATAGGTATTCTGGTTCAAGAGATAGAAGATGTTATTGTTGAAGATGTCCGCGATGCTTTCAGGCGCAGCTTGGTAATACGCGTAGTAGCCAAAGCCCACACCCATCGCCAAAAGCGTAAACGCAATTGGAAAACCTAAAAGAACCAGCACAATAAAGAGGCTCAGCATCAAGATGGCGACCTGAGGATCAGTCATCGCTTTGGCCTCCTTGTTTGGTGCCAGTTGTCCGAATCCTGTCAATTGTTTCTTCCATCAACATGTCTTCGGTTTCGCGCACGTCATCCAGTCGCTCAAGCCAAACGCCATTCCTCATCGCCAACCAGCAGCGCGCCATTTCGGCAAGACCTTGCAGCATGAGAAGAAAACCAGCGACCGGGATCAGAGTTTTGAAGAAATAGATTTGAATTCTTGCAGGGCTATTCCAGCTGACTTCTTCATATCGCCAGCTATCCTTGGCTATTTCCCATCCGTACCAGAACAGGGCGAACATGCCCGGGAAGAAAAAGAGGATGTACAGAACGAAATCGACCCGCGCCTGCCAGCGGACAGTGAAAAGCCGGTAAAGTACGTCCCCTCGTACATGGGCGTCTTGGGCCAAGGCATAGGCACCGGCCATCAGAAACAGCGCGCCATACATCTGGACCATCATATCGAACGCCCAGACGGTTGGCTTGTTAAGCACGTACCGGACGAACACTTCGTAAGACACAGAAAGTGTCAGAATAAGGATGCACCATCCAAAGGCCTTGCCTACCCATTGGCTTAGCCCTTCGATCGCGTGGATTGTCTTGATCAAGGTCAGTTCCTCGCCTGTTCCGCCCGGAGTTCAGGAAGCCGCGCTACAGCGCGGCTTCCCACTTCTGGTTGCCCCAAGACCTCAGCCGAAATAGTGCTTGTAGGCCAGCTTGTAGTCAGGCTGGTTCAGGTTGAGGTAATTCATTACCGTCTTCGCGTAAGCCTTTTGGCTATCGACAACTTTGGCAAAGAACGGGTCTTCGTTCGAGATACGCTCAACGACCACATCCCAAGCATTTAGCTGCGCTTGCATAACGCTATCAGGAGTACGGTAAACGTTAACGCCCTGCTCCTCTGCCAGCGTTACCAAATCTTCGGAGTAACGCTTGGTATTGTTCCAATAGAAGTTGGAGTTCTCGGCCTCGGACGCGTATTTAAGGATCGCCTGAAGCTCCGGCGCAAGTGCATTATACTTGTCCTTGTTGAAGGTAACTTCAAAGAATTCCTGGCTCTGATGGAACGAAGCAAGGTGGTAGTGTTTGGACACATCTTGCATTCCGAAGTCGCGGTCCGAAGTTGGGTTGTTGAATTCTGCCGCGTCAATAAGGCCAGACTTCATTGCAGGCTGGATTTCACCACCAGGCAATTGAACAACGGACATACCCATTTCCAGCAGAACATCTGCCGCAAGTCCAACCGTCCGGTATTTCAAACCGTTCATTTGGTCGGCACTTGTGATCTCTTCTTTAAACCATCCCAAAGGCTGAGCGGGCATAGGAGAGTTGAAGAAAGAAACGACATTCAACCCAAGTATTCCCATCAGCTCGTCGAACAGTTCCTGTCCGCCGCCATAATTGACCCATCCCAGAACTTCCTGGCTTGACCAGCCAAAGCAAGGCCCGGTGCCAAACAGAGATGCTGTTTTGGACTTGGAGTACCAATATGCAGGAACATAATGCGCTGCATCCAGAACGCCGCGGTGGACAGCGTCCTGCATCTGACTGGTTTTGACAACCGAGTTTACCGGAAGCAGTTCAATAGTCAGCTTGCCACCTGACATCTCGTTAACCCTATTCACATAGGATTGAGCATTTTCCAAAAAGATGCCGCCGCCCCAAGCGGCTTGCATTTTGAGGTTGGTCCCCTCCTGCGCGTGAACTGCAGGTGCGGCGAGTGCGCCGGCGCCAACGACAGCTGACCCGCGCAGAAAACTTCTGCGGTTTAAAGATTTTGTCATGTTTCCTCCCTTGACTGGGCCCAACCGATTTCGCATCGGCTCTGGCACCGATCCGCCCTCCAGCGGATACCCACGACGATAAGCCAGAATTCAAAATTTTCAAAATTTTTTGGAAATTCCGTCGATAAGGAAACCGAAAATCTCCTAACCAATTATAATTTAACAAAAAATATTTTTTCATTTTTTCGGCCTAGCAGACGAGCTAGAGTCTGCAGTGTACAACCTGAACATTGGTTACAGCGATTATGAACGAACACAGCAGCACAACACGTCGAGGAAGACCTCGCCTGAAAGGAAATGAGGTAAAATCCGTAAACTCACCTGTCGTCGCGCTTGATCGTGGTATTCGAGTCCTGGTTTTTCTAGCAGACGCCAAGGCTGCCACTCCGGCTGAAATCGTCAAAGCAACGGAAATCCCGGCACCGACCGTGCACAGAATACTGAACACACTTCGGCAACGCGGCATGGTTGCGCTCGACGAAGAACAAGGTAAGTGGCGGATTGGACCCCAGTCCTACCGGATTGGCAGCACCTTTGAAGAAGGGTCAAGCCTTCTCGAAGCCGCTCCGTCAGTGATGAGGACGCTTGCCAAGGAGACCGGTGAAACTGCGAACCTGGCAGTCCAAGAAAGTGGCAAGCTGCTTTACCTAATCCAAATTGAGTCTGAAAATCCGATCAGAGCCTCGATCAAGAACGGGATGGCGGCCTATTTTCATACATCCGGAGTAGGAAAAGCCATAATGGCATTTATGGAAGAGGCCGAACTAGAAGAGCTGATGGCGCAGCTGACTTTAGTTCGTCAAACATCAAACTCTATTCACGACACCCAGCATTTGAAGGCGGAGCTGTTAAAGTCTCGTCAAAGAGGATGGGCCCTCGACGATGAAGAACGTTTCTTGGGCATGAGATGTATCGCTGCCCCGGTTTTTGACTCGCTTGAAAATGTTGTCGCTGGAGTTTCAATCTCTGGACCCATCACAAGGTTTCCCGACAGCAAACTTGAAGTACTTGCGGGGTCCGTAATCGAAGCTGCGAACAAGATTTCTGAAAGGCTCGGGAACACATCACTGAGAAGTTGAGCATGTGGGGGCCATTTTAAGCTGTGCTTCTTAGTAATTTTCGCCTTTCTGATCATGCTTCCGACTTCGGCAGCTAAGTTCGTCAGCGATGCAATGACTTGCCGGATGTCCTTGTCCGCGCATTCGGTGATAATTCTGGGTCGTGTAAATGAACAGTAAGGGAAGAAACCGGGCAGCAAACAATGCATCTGGTACATGTCTAGCAAAGTTGTTGTTATCGCGTCTGGCAATGCTCCGGTACGCATGCAATCATTCTTGGGTGACAGGAGCGCTGCGGATGATTACTGAAATTGTGACATTTGAGATGCCAAATGGGATGGGGCGTAATCGCGTTATCGAACTTTTCGAAGAAAGTACAAAAATTTGGCGAGCCCACCAACCTTTCGATATTTCGAAACACCTGTAGTTGTTCAGAACCGGTCCCTAACCGGTTAGGGCGACGGAAACGCTGTTTTCCAAGGGCGCAAGGGCGCGTCAACTTCACTGATAGCTAAGAAACAGAGGCAAGTATGCAAAAGCGAAAGTTAGGCGTGGATGGGCCGGATATTGCTGCCATTGGATACGGTGCGATGTCGTTTTCTGACATGTACGGGCCCACAAATGAAACCGAAAGCCATGCCATACTGGATGCGTGCCGCGATCTGGGTGTTACACATCTCGACACGGCGAACGTCTATGGTATGGGCAAGTCGGAAAAAGCCATTGGAACGTACCTTAAAGCCAACCCCAGTGCGCGTGCCGAGTTTGTCATCGCGACAAAAGCATCGATCACAAGGGATGACAAAGGAAACCGGTTCTTCGATAATACTTTCGAACATCTTGAGGCAGAGCTTGATAAATCGCTGCGACGACTCGGCGTGGAATGTGTGGACTTGTTTTATGCTCATCGTCGTGATCCTCGACTGTCACCAGAAGAGACCGCAGCCAACCTTGGTCGATTGGTTGAGAAAGGAAAAACTCGGGCAATTGGTCTATCAGAAGTGGCCCCTTCGACATTGCGCCGCGCAATGAAGGCGTTCCCGATCGCAGCTGTTCAATCTGAATATTCGCTTTCTACCCGATACCCCGAACTAGGATTAGTGCAGGCCTGCGCAGAACTCGGCGTATCAATGGTTGCGTTCTCTCCCGTTGGGAGGTCACTCTTGACCGACAACCCCATTCCACGGGAACGTATCAAAGACCTGCCTTTTCTCGCCGAAAATCCGCGTTTCATTGAGCCCAATCTTTCAGAGAACATGATGTTATTGGAAAAATTTAGAAGTCTCGCTTCAGAAATGGGAACGTCGGCAGCAGCGCTAGCCAATGCATGGTTGCTATCCAGAGGCACTCACGTAATTCCGATACCGGGAACACGCTCTGTCAACCATCTCAAAGAATGCCTGGCCGGCGCTGATTTGAAACTGTCAAAAGGTGATCTTCAGAAAATTGACGCTGTTCTGCCACCAGGATGGGCGCATGGTGACCGCTATTCTAGTTCACAGTGGATCGGACCAGAACGGTATTGCTGAGCCTCAAGCAGAAAAATTCGTGCACCAGTCCACTTCAAGATGGGCAGCCGACCATTCTAATGAGGAACGCTTAATTTACGATGTACCGCCGTGCTGGTGCTGCGGCCATAATGACTTACTATCCATTTATGCAACTCAGGTTGAGGAAAAATAAGCCTTGATAGATCTGTACACGTGGACTACCCCAAACGGCCGCAAAGTTTCGATCATGCTCGAAGAACTTGGCGTGGCTTATAATGCACATCCTATTGATATCTCGAAAGGCGAGCAGTTCGCCCCAGAGTTTCTGAAAATCGCGCCAAACAACCGAATTCCTGCAATCGCGGACCATGAAACAGGCATCAATATGATGGAGACTGGTGCCATAATGCTTTATCTTGCTGAAAAGTATGAGCGTTTCCTTCCTGAAGGCGACGAGAAGTGGCCAGCTATCGAGTGGTTAATGTGGCAGATGGGTGGCGTGGGACCGATGTTTGGTCAGGTCCATCATTTCGTGAAGTATAACCGTGGCAAGTCAAGCTACGCAGAAGAGCGATACTCGACTGAAGCAAAACGTTTGTATGGTGTTTTGAATACGCGGCTCGAGGGTCGCGATTTCATAGCTGGTGCTGGGCGCGGCGAATACTCGATTGCTGATATGGCCACGTGGCCTTGGGTTTCACGCTTTGAATGGCAAGAGATCGACCTGAACGACTACCCGAATGTGAAAGAGTGGTACCTTCGCATCGCTAGCCGTCCGGCTGTGCAGCGCGGATACCAAGTTCCAAAATACACAACTGAGGTTCCAATGCCCTAAGTTTTCGAGAAGGAAGGGACTTATTTTAACCGGCGAGTGTGCAACTGCTTGGTGGGACAATATGAGCGAATGCTTCACTTGCAACAACACCCTTATTTCATAGCATCCAAGCGCTCATCCGTTGAGCCAATTGCTAAAATGCCTTAACTCCCTGCAGAAGCTTCGTCCAGATTGCAACCTCTCAGACAGGAACACGCCGAATGATTGCCTATGTCACTGTTGGAGCCGACGATATCGCACGGGCGGAACGTTTTTACTCAGCTTTCCTTCCGGCACTTGGGTATGTGCTAGAAGAGTATCATGGAGACTTAAGTTACGTGCTACCTTTGCAGCCGGATCAGCCTCCTACTCAGCCAGATTTCTACGTAAAATCACCGTTTGATGGCGGTCCGGCATCTGCTGGCAATGGGTCAATGGTGGCATTCGAGACGCGCAGCCAGAGGCAGGTGCGTGACCTTCACGATGCCGCGCTTGCTGCAGGTGGCTCTGATGAAGGCCAGCCCGGCTTTCGCGACTTGTATGGTGCTCATTTCTATGTAGGTTACCTCCGCGACCCTCATGGCAACAAGATTGCGCTTTTCTCCAACGATCCGAATGAACCTGGTAGAGACGAGTAGTCTAACCACCGAGGCACTCTCTAGCCTTCTTTCAGCGTTTACAAATTAATATATTCATTTTAATGATTGTATATGAGTGGGAATGCCCTTACCCGACGCGCTCTCTTGCGTCACGCCGCATGTCTGGCAACACTTGGCGTACAATCCAAGTTTGTACTCGCAGACATTCGACTCGGGTCATCAGCAATGGTTTCAACGTTATCGGACGGCTATTTATCTTTGCCGCCCGAGATGGTCTTCGGCTCAATGCCGAAAGACCAACTGAAAGAAATCTTGCGTCGCAATCAGGCGAATCTGAACACGTACGAGCCAGAGTGCAATATCGCGCTCTACCGGGACGGGAAAAACACTGTGATATTCGATGTTGGTGCCGGACCAGACTTTATGCCAACATCCGGAAAGCTTTCGGAAACTCTTGATGTCGTTGGATTGTCCCCGGATGAAGTGACACAGGTAGTTTTTACCCATGCTCATCCAGACCACATCTGGGGTGTTTTGGATGACTTCGACGATCCACTTTTTCCCAACGCTACTTATCACTTCGGCCGTAAAGAATGGGACTATTGGTGGGATCCTGCGACTGTGGACTCCATTGGTGCTGATCGCGCTTCTTTCGCTGTGGGCGCAAAACGGAGAATGGAAGCGATCGAAGATCAGGTCGAGTTTTTTGAGGATGGGCAGGAAATCCTACCTAAAATAGCCGCGCGGGCTAGTTTTGGGCATACGCCCGGGCATATGGCGTTTGAAATTCGCGATGGAAATGACGCGGTGATGATCGTCGGTGATGCGCTTGGTAACCCGCATGTCGCGTTTGAACGCCCTGATTGGCACAGCGGTACGGATCAAGATCCTGACACAGCTGCGACCGCGCGGAAGTCACTATTGGATCAAGTTTCCCACGAGCAAATGAAGATAATTGGATTTCACTTACCCGACGGTGGGATTGGTCGTGTGGAAAAGACCGGTTCGGCTTATCGGTTTATTGGGGAAACCTCATGATAAGGACTTTAGTAGTTGCCAGCACCGTGGCATTTCCAGTTTACGCCAGCGAAGACATTGCCGACCAATACCCACAAAGCGTGCTTTATTCAAAACCGATCGAGTACATCCCTGGTGTTTATTCTGCCATTGGGGCGACTGCGCCACCGACCTATGAAAACTCGGGCCATAACAACAACTTAACTTTCATCGTTACCGGTGACGGCGTGGTTGTTGTAAACGGCGGGGCCGCTTATGTACTTGCGGAGGCGCTTCATAAAGAAATTCAAGCAGTCACTGATCAGCCGGTGAAACTTGTCTTCAACGAGAATGGTCAAGGGCACGCGATGCTGGGCAACGCCTATTGGTCAGAACTCAGCATTCCAATCGTCGCCCACTCGGATGCGGCTGCTGAATTCGAGGAATACGGCCCCCAGATCCTTGCAGGGATGCAAAACTACAATGAAGACAAGGCAGAAGGAACTTTTTTGGCTGGTCCAACCGAGACCTTTGAAGATGAATACGTGGTTGAGTTGGGCGACTATCGCATTGAGGCAAGGTACCTGGGGCCCGCACACAGTCCCGGAGACATTTCGATTTGGCTACCTAACCAAAGCCTTGTCATTGCGGGCGATATGGCGTTTCACGAACGAATGCTGCCGATCTTTCAGGAAACGTACACTGCTGATTGGCTGGAAACGTGGGACAATGAGTTCGAGGCTTTGAACGCCACTTATGTGATCCCCGGTCACGGTCATCCGACAAACATGGATCAGGTGCGGCGCTACACGCGCGACTACCTGATATACCTGCGCGGCAAGATTCAAGAGCATATGGATTCCGGGGGTGATTTGACAGAGGCTTACTATGTCGATCAGTCCCCCTATGCCCATTTGGATACCTTCGAGGAACTTGCAACAAAAAACGCTGGCCGTGTCTTCGAACAGATGGAATTCGAATAAATCAAGATCGCCGAAAAACAGGCTTTCGCATCATCAGTCTATGCGCTGATCGTCTCGATCCACACATGGAAACTACGAGTCAAACCATCAAAAACTAGGTTAAACCGCCGGACAACCCAGAACTCACTACGCAGTCTCCTTCCATCATGGTGACGAACAAATGGCCAACAAACGCGCCGACAGGGGCCAAAGCACCATTCCCCAAAAATAATCCGTGAGAACTTACCTAGACAGAAATTCTCTCCTCTTCGTATGTTGGTCTTGGTCTTTTTCCCAGGTTTTTACTGTGCCGCGATTGGTTTGCGGGCCAGTTGGCATTGCGTCCAAAGATCGCCCAGCGCAGACACCAAACGATCTACATCTTCAGGGGAATGCACTGGCGATGGTGTAATACGCAAACGTTCAGTTCCTTTTGGAACGGTTGGGTAGTTGATGGGCTGGATGTAAATCCCATAATCGCGCATCAGTACGTCTGAGATGAAACGGCACTTGACTGGGTCGCCGACCATAACGGGGATAATGTGACTTGGGTTTTTGGTGTGTGGAATTCCCAGAGCATCCAACCTGTCCCTGACCTCACGCACGCGTTGCTGATGCAGGTAGCGCTCCTTATCGCTCTGCTTCAGATGACATATTGATGCTGCGGCGCCTGCAGCGACGGCCGGAGGCAACGCGGTAGTGAAGATAAACCCACTGGCAAAGGAGCGAATAAAGTCAACAAGGTCGTAGGACGCCGCGATATATCCACCGACGACACCGAACGCTTTGCCCAAGGTGCCTTCGATGACGGTCAGACGCTCCATCAAACCCTCGCGCTCGGCAATGCCGCCACCGCGCGGACCGTAAAGTCCTACTGCATGAACCTCGTCCAGATAGGTCATCGCGCCATACCGATCCGCCAGATCACAAATCTCTGCAATTGGAGCGATGTCTCCATCCATCGAATAGACGCTCTCGAACGCAATGAGTTTTGGAGCGTTTGCCGGCAGGTCCAAAAGTTGTTTTTCCAGGTCTTCAAGATCGTTGTGCTTCCAAATCCGCTTTTGACAGCGACTGTGGCGTATGCCCTCGATCATCGAAGCGTGATTCAATTCATCAGACAGAACTGTGATGCCGGGAATTCGGGACGCCAAGGTTCCCAAAGCAGCCCAATTGGATACATAACCAGAAGTAAACAGCAAAGCCGCTTCTTTTCCGTGCAAGTCCGCAAGTTCCCGCTCGAGAAGAACATGCTCGTGTGTGGTTCCCGAGATATTCCGGGTACCACCAGCCCCGGCACCGCAGTTGTCAATCGCCCGATGCATGGCAGCTAGAACATTTGGATTCTGGCCCATTCCAAGATAATCGTTTGAGCACCAAACAGTGACTTTCTCAGGGCCGGTTTCCGCGTGACTAAACGCCGATGGAAACGCGCCGCACTGCCGCTCCAGATCAGCAAAAACACGGTAGTTTCCCTCCTCCCGCAGTTGTTCCAACTGCTCGCGAAAATACTTTGGGTAATTCATTTCAGTTCCCGACCGCCTCTTCAACAATTCCCGAAAGCAGCGTTTCTACCTTCTCCATTGGCCCCTCGGGATAGCTTCGATAACCAACCATTACGCCGCCATCATCCTCGGCCACGAAAATACCGTAGGGACAGAACCCGATATTCATCGGGTCGGCTTCCATTACTTCACGGGAGATTTTTGCAGAGCAGAAGATGAAGATATCTGCTGACGAGAATATCTGTTTGGCGCTACCGACATCAGCACCCGTCCGGTTCAGCATGTCTCCAACGTGGCTGACATAGTCGATAACCAGTCCTTGCCCGACAATCGCGGACTCGACGGCAAACGTCGCATCGTCAAAAGTGCCGTCAAAAGGGACGGTGATGATCTCTTCGGCAAACGATTGACTTGCCAGCACAGCTAAGAACGCGGTCTTGGCGATAAAGTGTTTCATGATCATTCTCCTCCTCCTGAACCGCATCTTCACACGTTGCGTGATGGTGGCTTTGACATCGGTCAAAACCCCCAATTTTTGTTAACCAAACATGTCCGAAGTGATACCCGCGTACCAACCCAGCGACTCTTCGTATGTCGCCTTTCGAAGGTCTGCACCTTCGCCGGTCTGGCTGATAAACCCGTCCACTTTGGCGATTTTTTCGGCCGTCGCCTCGTAGGTAGCACCAACCTTGACGCCGTCATCCGCGTCAATGAGCGACCAACAGGTGTTAGAGAATTTGGCCGGAAATACTTTGGATCCGGTTAACGCACCTCGTACCGCGTTCGCGCAGACTTTCGCCTGACTGTTGGCTGAGAAACCAGATTTAGGCATATCGCCCTGTTGGCTTGCGTCCCCAAGAACATGAATATTCGGATCTGCCTTCGAGGACATGTCAGCGGCGTTTACCGGAGCCCAGTTGCCGTCGGTAACACCTGCCAATTCCGCAATACGCCCGGCTTTCATTGCCGGGATCACATTGCACACATCGACTTTGGTTTCCTCGCCGTCAATTGTCACGGTCATCGCATCCGGGTTCACTGATACATTGCCACCACCAAAGTCTTCTCCGATCCAGTCTACCATTCCCTCGTAATGGTTGGCCCACCCTTCCTGGAACAAAGCCATTTTCGAGAATTTCGCCTTGGGGTCAGCCACGATGATCTTCGCCGTCGGATTGTTCGCCTTTAGGACGTGTGCCACCATCGAAACCCTTTCATAGGGTCCGGGCGGGCAACGGAATGGATTCGGAGGAGCGACCATTGCAAAGGTACCACCTTCTGGCATTGCCATCACTTGTGCCTTGAGAAGTTCGGTCTGCGAGCCAGCCTTGTATGCGTGGGGCATCTTGTTCTGAGCGGATACGTCCCAACCCTCAACCGCTCCATCCACAAAGTCGATGCCAGGACTCAGGATCAGCTTGTCATAAGGAACAGAGCCACCCCCCGCCAAAGATACTGTCTTAGCGTCCCGATCAACACCCACAGCCCAGTCATGGACGACATTGACACCGTAGTTCGCAGCCAGCGTTCCATAACTGTGCGCGATGTCGGACAGTTCCTGAAATCCACCCAGATACAGGTTCGAAAAGAAACAGGTATAGTAGGTCCGCGTCGGTTCGATCAGAGTGACATCGATCTCGCCTTTGCTGTCTTTAGCGATGTAACGCGCCGCAGTCGCGCCGCCGGCGCCACCGCCAACAACTACGACACGTGGTTTACCTTGGGCCAGCACCATTGGCGCGGATAATCCAGCTGCAATTACCCCAGCTGTCCCAAGAAATGTACGTCTATTGAGTGTCATCGCGTTTCCTCCCATTTGGCACTGTCATTCTGGATTCTTGAAGTAGGCTGCTAACGCTGCAATCTCGTCATTGCTCAACCGTGCAGCGATCATTTGCATCACCGGATGTGGCCGCTGTTTGTCTTTGTAAGCGTGCATGGCGATTACAAAGTCCTCGTCCGGCCAGTACACGATAGAGGGAATGCCTTCGTCGCTTCCTTCTATTTGATGGCATGTCGTGCATTCGCTGCTGAGATAAGCACCGTATTCAGGGTCCCCCTGAATCGCCAGTATTTCCGGGTCCACCGAGTGATCGGTTCCTTTGGCCGTCGGATCCGCTTCGGGGATATCTCGCGGATTGTCCGAGAATATACGCAGATAGGCGATCACGTTCGCCCGTTCTTCAGCGTTTTTTAGTCCGGCAAAACTCATCCGTGTTCCAGACGCGAATGCGCGAGGATTTTCAATGTACGCCGAAAGAGTGTCCGCGTGCCATTCAAGGCCGGAATTTCCAGCGCGCACCAGGCTTTTGGAGTACTTAAAATCTTCTAGCGCTGCGGCCTTACGTCCAAATACCCCGTTAAGATGCGGGCCAATTTTGTTCTTGGCTCCCTCTCCAACTTGATGGCAGCCTTTGCATTTGGCGAAAACGATTTTGCCTGCGTCTGCATCGCCGAGGTTCTCTGTTGCGCTGGTCGCAGGTGCGAGAGCACCTAAGGCGGCAGCAAACATCAGTATGGTCGGCCAACGCATTATCAGCCTCCGAATGACTTGAGATAGACGATCACCGCTTGGATATCGTCTTCTTTTTTAAGGCCTGCGAAAGACATTCGCGTTCCTTTCATGTAGGCCTTTGGCTTTGCGAGAAATGCGGCCATTTCCTCGTCGTTCCAAACGAGGCCTTCGTCTGCAGCCGCCTTCATTGCTTTTGAGTATTTAAAACCTTCAACGGCACCGGCATTGGCTCCGATAATTCCATTCAAAGCCGGTCCAGTGCGGTGCTTGGCGCCTTCACCGACCTGATGGCAGGATTTGCACTTCTTGAAAACTTTCTCGCCGCTTTCAATCATCTCGGGATCAAGCGCAGCTATTTCTTCTGCTGCCGACTCTTCCTTTGCTTCAACTTCAACCTCCGCTGACGCTTCCTGAACCGTTGTCTGAGCCTCGGTTGCGTTTAATTCAGTCTCTTCCGGCGTTACGTCCAAAACAGCCGCTCGCATAGTGATTTCCACGCTTTCCTTGCAATCCTTCATACAAGGTTCGTCAGTCCAGAAATGCGCCTCTGAAGTGTCGCGGTCATCCACGATAAACCCTTCTGCATTAGGCATTTCAACTTCGAGGAAATTCTCATGCGACAGCGTGAATTCGTCATCCACAATATCATTGGAATAAAGGATATATGCCACCATCGCATAGACATCATCCGGCTCCAGTGACTGCGCATTTCCGAACGGCATCGAACGGTTCACATAATCCCAGACCGTTGAAAGATAGGGCCAATAGGAACCTACCGTCTTCAAGGGATCCTTGTCGGCAAGCGTTCCTTCTCCTCCCGCTAATTTGGGCCAATTGTCCACGCCCTCGGCGAAGTCACCGTGGCATATGGCGCATTGCTCGGCAAAGACCTCTTCCCCAGTGAAAACGTCACCTGACCCGTGCGGCAATCCAGTTCCATCAGGGGCGACATCCAGATCCCATGCCGCGATCTCTTCAGGCAAGGCAGGACGCCCAAGGCCAAACTTTTCTGCGTAAGCAGGGAACGCCATGCATAGACCAATCGCTGAAGCGGTAAATAACTTATGATACTTCGACATTTTCCGCCTCTCCACTTTCCTTGATCCACCAGGTCTGGATACAATTGTTGTGGTAAATCGAGTTTTCTCCTCGCACGTCTCGCAGCTGAGCTTTGGTTGGCTGGACGTAGCCCGAGGAATCTTTTGCGCGGGCCTGCAAAAGCATCTCCGAACCGTCCCAGTTGTAGTCCAGGTAGAAGCGGGTCAGCGCCTTGTCGGTACCCGGTGCTGCCAAACGCGCCGGCACCCAGTTCTTGCCTCCGTCCACGGATACGTCGACTCCTGTGATCGAGCCTCTACCCGACCAAGCCAACCCCGTAATCACTAGTGGTCCCGGACCATGTGTAATCGGCGCTTGCGGGCTGGGCGACGTGACAACGGACTTAGCGTCCATCACCCAAGACCATTTACGCGACGTGCCGTCTTCGAGTGTATCCGTATACTTAGATGTCTCTTCGCGGCTTTCGATTGCCATCTCGGTTACTTCGACCCTACGTAGCCACTTGACCCACATGTTGCCTTCCCAACCGGGTACCACTAAGCGAACCGGATAGCCGTGCTCCTTACGCAAGGCCTCTCCGTTGGCTTTGAAAGCAACCAGCACGTCGTCCATCGCCTTTTCCAACGGTATCGAGCGACCGTTGGACGATGCATCGGCACCTTCGACATAAATCCATTTTCCTGCGGGTTTGACTCCAGCCTCTTCCAACAATGTACGAAGTGGCACGCCGGAATACTCCATGTTGTGGATCATGCCGTGCGTGAATTGGGCACCGTTCAATTGCGCTCCCGCCCATTCCATTCCGGTATTCGCGGCGCATTCGCAGAAATAGACCCGGTTTTCACGAGGGAAGCGTTCAAGGTCTTCATAAGTAAAGACCAGCGGCGTATCGACGAGACCGTTAATCATCAAGCGGTAGTCTGGCTTGCTTAGTTCGATAGCGCCGGAATGGTGCCTTTCGAACGCACACCCCTGAGGTGTAATTGTTCCGTCCAACGCGTGGATTGGTGTGAAATTTATTGAGCTGATCGTGTCGGCGGTCAGCCATTCTACATTGCGCCGCACGACGTCCTTTTCGAATTGAATTGGCAACCCATAGGGTGTTGCGTCGACGCCTTCTCCAGTGGTCTGCGCCCACTCCTGAACCTGTGTAATCAGCGGGTCGGGGCTTGCGGCACGGGCCGCCCCGGAGCCAACTGCGCCTACTCCAACGGCTGCTGCGCCGCTCAGAAATTGGCGACGGGAAGTTGCCTTTCCTTTGGAGTTGTCACTCATTTGGTTTGCCTCCGTTACTCGATCAGCAAATCTTGTTTCTGATGTTCGTGTTGCAGCGCTGTATCAGGCGCCAATAACCTCGACCGATGTATTAGGCCCGACAGTTACGGTACCTTGGCTGCGAATGTGATTTTCGACGACATCCCAGATTGGGGGGCCTTCGGTGCCTTCGTTAACGCTGGCCCAACCTGCCACAATGTATGTCTTTGCTGGATCAATCGCCTCGCCGGTTTTGAGAAGGGTCATGTCGCTGATCCGCTGTCCCTGCGGCTTGGTCACGTCGATGCGATAACCAAGCCCACCGACACGAACCATGTCGCCGCCCTGCTGGTAGTAGGGATCAGGGTTGAACAGATTGTCGCCGACATCTTCCAATATTACGTGGATGAATTCACCCGTCATTTCAGTACGATAAGCATTTGGGTAGGTCATCGAAGTGACGTTCCAAATGTCTTCCCGCGTGATTTCCTGCCCCGGCAGGATTGACGGCCCCCAGCGAACCCCTGGCGACATAGCAATGTCCGCCTCACGTTCGCTGATCAACGCATCGCAGATCAGGTCATCCCAGGTTCCGTTAAAGTTGCCGCGGCGATAGAGTAAGGAGTCGGTTCTGCCGATCACCTCACTTAACGCCGTGTTGAATGGCGCCCGCTGTTCATCGATGAGAGCGGTGATCGCGGGATCAGGTGCGACAACGTCAGAAAAGATTGGAATTAGTTTATGCTTCAATCCCATCATCTGACCATCCCGAACATCCAAGTCGACCCGGCTGACAAATTTGCCATTGGAGCCTGATGCTATGATGTGTGTTTTACCCACCAAAACCGGCTCGGGCAGCGCATCATGGGTATGGCCGCTAAGGATCACATCGATCCCTTGCACCTGCCCCGCCATCTTTTTATCCACGTCGAATCCATTATGGCTTAGCACGACGACGACATCAGCACCGGCTTCTCGCACTTCGTCCACCATGGCCTGCATGTTTTCGTCGCGGATCCCAAAAGAGTATTCTGGAAACATCCAGCTAGGGTTTGCGATCGGCATGTATGGAAATGCCTGTCCAATGACGGCAATCTTGGAACCTCCGCGATCAAAGAACTTGAAGGGCTGAAACAACTCTGCTGGTTCGTCCCATTCCGCATCAAAAATGTTTTGACCTAGCGATGCAAATGGAAGACCTTCCACTATCTCGTTGACCCGTTCGCTGCCCAACGTGAATTCCCAATGGAACGTCATCGCGTCAGGTTTTAGTGCGTTCATGACATTGACCATGTCTTGGCCAGCGGTTTGATAGCAGGTGTAGGAACCGTGCCAGGTGTCGCCGCCATCCAGCAACAATGCGTCAGGACGGTCAGCCCGAATGGCGCTAATGACTGTTGAAACTCGGTCTAGCCCACCGACCCGGCCATAGGCTTTGGCCAGTGCCGCGAAGTCGTCGTAGGTCAACGCATAGGCCGATGGGCTTCCATCATCTATACCATAAGCCTTGCGGAACGCGGCGCCTGTCACATGCGGCATTTGTCCACGCGCGTTGCCGATACCTAGGTTGACCTCAGGCTCTCGAAAATAGATCGGCTTAAGCTGCGCATGAATATCCGTGACATGGATCAGGCTGATGTTACCAAAAGTTTCAAATTCAAGAAGTTGATCTTGCGTTAAGCTTTGCTGCGCAGCAAGTCTGGACCATTTGCCAAAACCGGAGGCGCCGTATAGCGCCGAAGCCGCCATTGAGACTTGGAGAAAATCACGTCGCGAAATCATCTACTGACTTTCCTTTGTCACATCTAAATGTGTGAATGTAAATGTCATCAAAAACCCGCGCCAGATATTTCCAGCGCGGGTGCTTCGTTATTGCCGCACAGCCGGAGTTTCGACCGAAAGCCCGTTGCCACGCGACGCCACGTAGAGTTCTAGCGCGCGGAATTCGTCCGAACCTTCGGCAAAAGTTTCGGCCCTGGTATCACGAATACAACCGCGAAACCGATTATGGCGCGAAATCAATTTGGCTTGTTTCAATCGATAAGTCGGGAAACCGTTGATCATTCCCTGACTCAAGTGATCTGCCCGGATCATGTTACCCCAGTTATCTTCGTGACAATTGGCGCAACTCAATTCCAACTGACCGTAACGGGTATAGTACATCTCTTTACCCTGCTCCCAATAAGGAGCAGCGGGGCCATCAATGGAAACGTTCATGGGCATTCCGCGCGATTGCAAGCCAAGCAATGCGACCATTGCCTGCATGTCTCCACCTGACCACTTCCATGGTTCCGCTTCCATTCGATCCGTCCGACACTTGTTAATCAGATCTTCCATAACAACTAGCTTGCCGCTTTCAGAATCGACCTTGGGCATTGACGCTTGCAGGCCTTGGAAGCTTTCGACGCCGTCGTGGCATGAGGCACAGCTTTCACCGGCCGCCCCGTCAACCGTTTCAAAAAGGTCGGAAGCCTGATCGACAAAAATCATTGCGGGATTGTCAAAATCATCAATCTGCAGTGCTTGGGTTTCATCTGTCCGGAAATGCCAACCTGAATAAATCTTGTCGAAATTTTCGACGTGCTCCGGCGCATCGGTAACCGAGATCATGTCCAGCTCGTCGTTAATCACGAGATTGTCGTCGTCCGGTCCGGCCACCGCCGCTATCGGTAAAGCCAGAAATGCCGCTATCGCCGTCATTGCCTTCATATTCATTGCATTCCTCCCTTGGTGGAGCAGCGCCAGAATTCGCAGCAAGCGCTGACCTGCCGTAGTGGTCGAGCCGTCAGGCGATCTCGATCGATTTTTTGGTGTCATAGACAGATCCGTCGTCGTCGTACCATGTGAAAACGAATTCCCCTGCTTCAGGCACGGTTGCATCGAACTGGAAGTACGGATTAGTCGAAATTGCCGGTTCCATCGTTACGTCAACAACGAGTTCTCCGTTAAACTCGCAGGTAAATCGATTGATGATCGAGCGAGGAATAACGTTGCCTTCTTTGTCTTTCCGCTGACCGCTTTCCATCTTGTGGCTGATCAGTGTTTTGATCGTGATCGTTTCGCCAGCAGCGGCTGTTTTTGGAACTTTGACGCGGGGTTTTACACCGGATGCCATTGGAAAATCTCCTGTTATTCAGGGTGCGTGGCGATCAGCCGCCGCAGCCTCCAATTGTCACTTTTACGGTCGCAGACGTCTTCGCAAAGCTGCCGTCCGCCATCTTGGCCACGGCAATGACATCCTGTGTTCCGGCAAGGCGGATACGGGTTGAAGCTGCTTGTTCAGCGGCCAAAGGGCCGAAATTAAACGTGGCGACGCCCGGTTCTGGGTTGCCAGCTGCAACAATCAGAATCGAAGCAGCCCCAGGTGCGCTGACTTCGATCGGCACTGTGTTCCCATTCTCAGCGATTTCCGGAGCCGTTAGTGTTACACCACCTTCGGTCATTTCCGCGCCACCGGTAAACGCGGCTATCGCATCTTCAGCCGCTGCATTTGCACGGAACGGCACAATTGTCAGGAACGCAGCTCCTAGACCGAGGGCCAGAGTCTCGCGACGAGAAAGATCCATTTTCAAACTCCTTTGAATTCTTGAAGTCTCACGCCAGAAGGCGGGATTATTCCTCTTTCAGGGTCGCTAGGAATGCGACCACGTCCTCAATTTCCTGCGCTGTGAGAATCGACGTCAAAGGTGCAGTCGGAGCTTTGCCCGTGTAGGCATCACCTGGACGGATATAGCCATCGTCCTTGTAAAACGCTGGCATAACCGTGCCTTCGAATGTCATCTTTGCGTTTGCGACCAGTCCACGAAGTTCCGCTTCGGTCCAACGATCGCCTGCGCCATCCAACATCGGACCGACTTCGCCATGAAACGGAATGTCGGCCAGTGCTGTGACCTCATGACAAGCTACGCAATTACCTTTGGATTTTTCACCAACAATGATCGCACCGCTTTCTGCGTCGCCGGCGACCCCGGTAAGCGATTCTTCTATGGCGCCATAGTCGTCATAGCTGACGTCCTTTGGGCCAGTCTCTGCCGCAAAGGCAGCACTGCCTGTTAATAGACAGGCCAAAGTTAAGAGTTTCAGCTTCATGATCCCTCCCATTTGCTACCGCGCCGACGGCGCATTGCGACCCAAAGCCCATGTGCACAGTAGTCCACGGACATGGTCCGTCGCAACATTAAATTCATTATTTTGAATTTTTTTATTTATAAAGAAGGCAGTCAATCTTGCGAAATATTGTTTCGCTCTTGAATGCGGCGTGCATGATAACGCTGAAAATCTTCATCGTTATCAAGTTCATAGCGTTTTTCGTTGACCCATGTAAAAAGATCTATAGTGGTTGCTTTAGAAAACGCCCCCGGCATCACAGCGACTGCAGACTCGATTGCCGTGACGCCCTCGGGTACGTCTTCGGGCAAAAATACAAGAGTTGGCGTGAACAAGATGCCCCATTTGCGCATCAGAGCCCGTTGTTCATTTTCATCACCATCGAAGTCGATGGCCGTAGTGCTTCCGTGCAAATCCAATTGAACTACAAAGAAGTTTTCTTCGATGTAAGAGGCGAGATCAGGCTGAGGGAAAACCTCCTCGTGCATCTTCTTGCAGTAAATGCAGCCTTGCTGCTCAATAAATAGTACCAACCGCTTACCTTCACCGGAAGCCTCGTCAAGATCCTCGCGAAGGTCTTTGAAAGTGTCACGCATCCACGGCGTTTTATGCAGACCGTCGTCGCCAAGCTCTGCGGCGGATACTATGGCTGCTAACAGGAATGGTATTAGAGATAGAAAAACTCGTTTCATGACATTCTCCCTAATCAGCCTATGGCTGCCAGCCAAGGCATGTAGTCCAACATCCACTGAGCGATGTAGTTGATGGAATTGGTTGCGATCAAAAGGCCGAAGAGGATCATAAGTCCGCCTATTGCTTTTTCTACTTTAGGCAGATGTTTTCTGAACCTCGCCATCCACTGCATGAACGGTTTTACCAGAAAGGCGGCAACAACAAAGGGTGCGGTCATTCCAACGCCATAAACGAACAGAAGCCCCGCGCCGCGCCAAGATGTATCCGTGCCTGCAGCCGTGAACAAAATAGCCGCCAACACTGGTCCAACACATGGAGTCCAGCCAAAGGCGAAAGCGAGCCCAAGAATGTATGCGCCAATTGGACTGACACTTGATGTATCGCCAACTTCTGCCCGAAACTGGCGATAAAGAAAACCGACGCGAATGGCCCCTAAGAAGTGCAAGCCCATTGCGATAATGATCGCCGCCGCAATCCATCGCAAAATGTCGAAATACTCACGAACCAACTGTCCAAAAACCGAAGCTGTTGCGCCGAGAGCCATGAAAATCGTAATAATCCCTGCCGAAAATGCAATCGCCAAAAGCGTCGCCTTGCGGCGGATGTCAGAGGAAATGGCTGAATCCGCCGCGATTTGCTCCATTCCGACGCCAGCCAGATAGCTGAGGTAGAAAGGCACAATTGGTAAGATACAGGGTGAAAGAAACGACAATAGCCCTGCGGCCAAAGCTCCTGCAAATGTAATATCGAGCATGGCCAAAATCGTCCTGACGCGTTATTATTCATACATTCAAAATTATAAAGATATAGTCCCGCGGTCAATCGGAGCTTGCAATGCGCCACTTACACTTGCTTTTACTTGCAATCACTTTGCTTGTTGCACCTGTTATCGCACGCGCCCAAATGACGCTACTTATGGCAGAAGAAGAGGGCTGTATGTGGTGTGAACGCTGGGATTCCGAAATTTCCCAGATCTATCCCAAGACACCGGAAGGTAAAGTGGCTCCGCTTCGCCGCATAGATATCCACAGATCTACCCCAGATGATATCGTTCTAGAAAAGCCACTTTTTTACACACCGACCTTTGTTTTGCTGGAAGACGGGCAGGAAATCGGTCGTATCGAAGGATATCCTGGGGAAGACTTTTTTTGGGGTTTGCTTGGTGTTTTACTCCGTGACGGAGGAGTAACGATTGAGACCTCTGGCTAAATTGAAACAAATTACATAAACTATTTTGAATGCGTTTAGCTATGAAAGCGAGGCGATCGTGTTGGACAAATCTTCGAAACTGCCTGTGTTCTCGAAAGACATGTGCGCCGAAGACCTGGATAGAATGATGGAGAATGCTCAGACGGCTTCAAACTTCCTCAAAGCTATAAGCCATGAGGGACGTCTGATGATCTTGTGTTATTTATCTTCAGGAGAGAAATCCGTCACGCAGATGGAAGAAATGCTGTCGGCACGACAGGCTGCGGTGTCTCAACAATTGTCCCGCTTGCGCTTCGAGGGCTTGGTAAAAACACGACGTGAGGGAAAGACGATCTACTACAGGTTGGCCGATGACCGATCAACGCAAATCCTCGAAGTCGTCTACGATCTATTCTGCAGGGAAAAGTAGAAACGGGTTTGAATCGCCGCCAGCTTTGGGAGGAGCCTGGCATGTTCGAAATCTTGGGAGACGCCAATACTGTCGCTCTGATCGGTTTGATCGGCGGAATTGTGTTGGGTTTGGCGGCGCGAATTGGCCGCTTTTGCACGTTGGGTGCGATCGAAGACTACATATATGCAAATGATGACCGGCGTTTGCGCATGTGGGCGGTCGCAATCGGTGTCGCGATTGCAGGCAGTCACTTAGCAATAGCGCTTGGTTGGCTTGACCCGGTTGAAACGGCATATCTCGCTCAATCCTGGAATCCAATTGGTTCGATCGTGGGCGGTCTCATGTTTGGGTACGGCATGGCCATAAGTGGGAACTGTGGCTATGGCGCGTTGGCAAGGCTCGGAGGTGGTGACCTTCGATCATTCGTTATCGTTTTGATAATGGGCCTTTCCGCTTACGTCGTTATGTCAGGACCATTGGCGTATCTAAGGGTTTGGATTTTCCCGGTGGAAATGAACCTGAGCGAGCCGCAAAGCATCAGTTTACTTGCCGAACGAATGATCGCAATTCCAGCTTGGTTAATCGGCACAACAACTGGTGCAGCCTTAGTGGTTTTCGCATTGCTAAGCGACAGACTTCGCCGCACCCCTTCGCAGGTCTTTTGGGGCGCTGCAGTTGGATTGGCAATAGTCTCTGGTTGGCTCGGCACAAATTGGGTCGCGGCACACGGATTCGAAGGAGAGACGGTGCAAACCCATACTTTTGCCGCGCCTCTCGGCGATACAATGTTCTACCTCATGACCGCATCCGGCACGACGCTTTCATTCGCTGTTGGATCGGTCACAGGCGTTCTAATAGGTGCCTTCCTGGGGTCTTGGTCCAAGGGTCAATTCCGATGGGAAGCTTGCGAAGACCCGCGGGAACTAAAGCGCCAGATTTTTGGGGCCGCGATCATGGGACCCGGGGCAATCATTGCGGTCGGATGCAGTGTCGGACAGGGTATCTCCGCTTTCTCGCTGCTGGCCTACAGTGCACCAGTAACGTTTTTAGCGATATTCGCTGGGGCTGCTCTTGGATTAAAGCAACTCGTAACTGGACTGTCTTTCATAACTCAGCGTTGAGCTACCCCAAGGCTAAGGTCTGCCTCGGTTTTGAACGAACTTCACTTCGTCGGTCGTCAAGCAGCGTGGTTGCAAACCACGTGTGAGCATCGCCAATTTTGCCGTCTCTTCCAATTCTTCCATTGCGAAGACCGCGGCCCAAATGTTCCTGGCCGCAACTACTGGGCCATGATTTGCCAGCAATACCGCGCTGCGTTCGCCAGCCAAGCTTCTGACTGCATCGCCCATCGCTTCGTCTCCTGGCAAATAGAATGGAAGCAGTTTTACCTTGCCCAATCTCATTATCGAATACGGTGTCAGAGGCGGCAAAACGTCGTCCGGATCAATGTCAGGCAGCATCGACAAGGCGACCGAATATGTGGAGTGCAGATGGACCACTGCTCCAGTGCGGTTTCGTGTTTCATAAAACGCCACGTGTAACGGAATTTCTTTAGTCGGGCGATCCCCACTGAGTAGGCGAAAATTTGAGTCCAGATGGCTGATACGCATGGGTTCCAGAAAGCCTAAAGAACTGCCAGTCGGCGTAATCAGAAATGTACCATCAGACAATCGCGCAGAAATATTCCCCGAAGCGCCGCAGGTAAGCCCTCGGTCAAACATTGACTTCGCCAAATTGCAGATATCTTCACGCAGCTTGGCTTCTTCGCTCATAATGATTTCTCCATCTTTGCCAATGCTTCGGCAAAGAAGTTTTCGCCTCCGAAATTTCCGGACTTCAGCGCCAATGCAACTGGGTGTGAACCATGAAAACGAAGCAAAGGAACTCCGGCCGCTAGGCGTGGGCCGACTTCAAGCACCTGAGCACTTAGCCCTTTTACAACCGCTCCGGATGTCTCACCTCCGGCTACAACAAATCGAGTTACCCCTCTGCCGAGCAACTGCGCGGACAAATCCGAAAAGAAAGCTTCGACCGCGGTCGCTGCTCGATCCGTTCCAAATTCTGTTTGCGCTTTTCTAACTAAGGCGGGATCTGCAGATGAGTAAATAAGGGGTGGCGTTTCCTGTGCTATTACCCAATCCGCCAATTCCTGTGTATCAACCGCTCCTGTGATAGCATCTGACGCGCGGATTTCGCGATGGAGGGACGTACGCTTATAAGTGTCGACTTGACCTCGGGTGGCTCTGCTGCACGAACCGGAAAGTACAACCCCGGAGCCCTGAACCGCGGTCCACGATGGTTTCGCCTGGGTAAAATGGAAATTTTCTGGCAGGCCCAAAGCAATACCTGAACCCCCGCAAAGCAAAGGGGTGCCTTTTGCCGCCTTGCCAATCTCGATCATATCCACATCACGGATTGCGTCCACAATGGCATAACCTGTTGCCGGCAACTCAGCGCGAATTTCAGTAGCACCCCGCATCACTGTAAGAGCGCTGACATGATGGATCTGCTTTGGCGTTTGTTGTGCTAATACCCGCCTCAAATCTGAGTCGCGCATTGGGGTAAGTGGGTGATCCTGCATACCGCTTTCATTCAACAACTTATCCTGAACAAACAAATGCCCTTGATAAATACTGCGCCCATTTTCGGGAAATGCCGGACATACTATGACGCCATCGGCATTCAATCGATCGGACAAAGCATCCAAAACCGGACCAATGTTGCCGTCTGCCGTGCTGTCAAAAGTCGAACAGATCTTGAAAACGATCTGTTCTGCTCCTTGAACCAATAACCAATCACACGCGGCAAGACTGTCCTCAATTGCTTCGTTTAAAGGTGACGTCCGGGATTTTAGGGCGACGACTCCTGCGTCGAGATCATTAGCCGCTGGGAAATCCGGAGTTCCGATGAATTGGCACACTCGCAAACCTCCCTCAGCCAACGTAAGCGCGATGTCTGAGGCTCCTGTGAAGTCATCGGCTATCACGCCTATTTTCATAACTTGATCTCTTTAACAGGACCCGAGTCCAGCCGGTGAATGTGTGGTGCAATCCCTACGGGGAAAACCTCTCGGACAAGCGGATCATGACCGGGTATGATAAGCTTGGGGGACGACGCCAGTCTTTCCAAAGTTGCAAAGCCGTCCAGCATGTCCTGCAAATCGACCACAATCGGGAAGGCTTTCCGCGCCATAAAGTTCTCGTAGTAGTGTGAGGCGTCCGAGGCCAGTACCATCCACCCGGCGCCAGTTCGCACACGAACACACTGCAACCCGCGCGAGTGGCCGCCTATGCAATGCACAGTCACTCCTTCCGCAATCTCGGCATCACCGTCATGGAAAACAACTTTGCCAGAGTACAAACGCCTTATCGCTTCACATACATGATCGGCGGAAAACGGTGCCCGTAAATGGTCTTCGCACATGCAAGGGCCAGTGGCGAAATTCATTTCAGCTGATTGCATATGCAACTTGGCATTTGGGAACAGATGCAATCCACCAGCATGATCATAGTGAAGATGAGTTACGATGACCTGGCTAACGCTTTCGGGCAAAATTTCCAGCGGCTTCAACGCCTCGCGCGGGTCCACTGCAATGGGGCGCCCACGGGCGGCGCCTTCGTCCGCGTCATAGCCGGTGTCAACAAGAATCACTTCGTCGCCGCGCTTCAAAACCCAAACGAAATAATCCATTGCGTGGGGCGCGTCATGATTGTCTTCAAAAACAAAGCTATCTGCCCGGGTTCTGGCATTACGATCAGCATACTTAACAGCATGGATTTCCCAATCACTCATCGGATAACCTCGGAAAAAAGGACAACAGTTTTGTTGGCAATCATATCCGCCACAGCGGTATCGAAGGATTTAAAATGGGCGCTTTCTAGGTGAGCTTCGAAAGAAGCCGCGTCATCATAAACTTCATAGAGAAACACCGTCTGGGATTCGTCGCCAACACAAACGTCGAATTGACGACACCCCGGCTCGTTGCGCAACGAAGACGCGGCATTTTCAATCATCAACGGTAAGAATACCTCTCGCACTCCGGGTTTGAGAGTAAAGGTCACAGTAACCGCGAACATCAGACAGACAATCCTTTCAGGCGCGAGAAGACCCGCTTGGCTGCGGGAAATTGACTTACGATCAAGCCAATATTCAACACCAGTAGAATGGCAGCACCCGGGCGCGAAAAAAAGACGGACAAATCCCCGTCCGACAGAAACAGAGAACGGCGGAAGGTCTCGTCAAACAACCCACCCAAAATGACGCCGATCACTAGCGGCGCAATCGGGTATTTCATCAGGTTCATGAAATATGCCACCGCACCGACGGCAAGCATCAGGTAAAGATCGTTTATCCCGCCCCCAACACTGAACGAACCGATAGTAGTCAGCACCATTACGACCGGTAAAAAGACAGTCTGAGGTATTGCAAGTATCTTAATAAAGACTCGCGCCGTAAATAGCCCCATTAGAAACATTGTAAGAGACGCCATCACCAATATCGCCACAACACGCAGGATGATCTCGGGGTCTATAGTCGGTCCAGGGATCACATTGTTAATCTTGAAAGCGCCCATCAGAGCCGCTGCAGGGGGAGAACCTGGTATGCCCAGCACCAGCAAGGGAATTAGCGCTCCGCCTATGCATGCGTTGTTGGCCGTTTCAGAACACAACAGACCATCCAGGGAACCACGGCCGAATTTTTCACCTTCGGACGAAACGGTCTTTCCAACGCCGTAGCTAACCCAACCAGCGACATCCTCACCGACACCCGGTAGCGCACCGACACCCGTTCCAATCACCCCTGATCGGCCTATCGTCGGCAGATGTCGCCTTACAGATTTTAGATTAGGCAATATTCGTCCCTTAAGGGCCAGGACTTTACCTGCTTCCACATGACGCAAACCATCTATGATTTGAGGAACAGCAAAGGCACCCATCAGAACCGGGACAACCTGAAACCCACTCAACAAGTATGACCAGCCAAAGGTGTATCGGGGTTCAGACAAAAGAGGGTCAAGCCCAACCATTGACATCGCAAGCCCAACCAATCCTGCAATCCAGCCTTTAATCACCAGGTCTTCGCTCATCAGCGTGCCCGAAAGCAGAATACCGAACAGAGCAAGCAAAGCTTTTTCCGGGCTGGCGATGTTCTTTGACACCATTAGAAGCGCCCAGACAAATACCAAAAGCGTCAAGGTGCCGATCACCGTACCGATGAAACTAGCTGTTGTCGTAAGCCCCAACGCTTCTCCACCGCGGCCTGCTTTCGCCAGGGGATAGCCGTCCATTGCCGTTGCTGCACTGGCCGCCGTGCCGGGAATGTTCAACAGAATTGATGGATACGACCCACCATAAATCGCACCAACATAAGCTCCGAGCAAAGCGATCAGAGAGTAATCGAGCGGTATTTTGTTGCTGAAGAAGCCGGTGAGAATCGTTACCGCGAGCGTCGCCGTAAGTCCCGGCAGAGCACCGAATGAGATACCTAGGAAAACCGATGTTATCAAATATACATAGGAAAGCGGATCCACGACCAAATTCACGAGAGCCGCGCCAAATCCAGAAAGTTGCGAAACGATGAACTCCATTACGCTAGTCTTTCCACAATGGACGAAGCGATACGTAGTAGTGGTATTCGATCTGTTTGAATATCAGTCCACCGCGCGCGGGAACGTTCTGACGAAAGACAAATGCCATCATGCAAACGAGGATAAGAGGAGCCAATATCGCCACGATTGGCACAACCCGCAAAACGCTTTCGGATCGGGCTTTGATTGCCACTAAGACCGTCAAGCCTGTCCACAGCGCCAAAGTGACCCAATCATCACCGTGTGTGTTCCAATCCGGCTGGGTCGGATTTGTTGCAAATGCGAAAAACCCGGCGGCGACAACTGCAATGCAGGCCACAAGGGCGCGTTGGGCGTGACCGCCGTAGAAACCAAAGATCAAAGCTGTAATTAGCAGACCTGAACACAGGATAAAGTCAACTCTGGGGACCAAACCGACCAAGTATGCAAATATTATCAATCCGATGGTTAAGCTACGAAACGCTTCCGCTTTGTCCCAACCGATCCCTGCCGCGTTCAGCGCTTGTCGAGCCCCACCCGATCCAATTGAAGTAACGAGCAGAACAACGGACAATACAAGCAACCCACCAAAGATAATTAACGGCACTATTGCCGCCGAGTTGTACCAATCTGAGCCGCTGACTCCTGCGCGGTTTTCACCCCATAGTGGAATATCCAAGGTCTTCCACAAAAAGAACAGAGACGCGGCGATCAGGACCACTGACGCCCAAAAGTCCCGCGCGCGTAAGACCAGTGTTTCGTCGATCTTTTCCATTTCCTGCCTCCGGAAGAAAAGGGACGCAGGCAAAATGCGCCCCCTTCGATCGATCTGCTTTATGGTTTCTGGATACCCAGTGAGGCTGGGTCCACAGTTGCAGCGCCCAAATCCTGAAGTGTGTAGGCAAACGTAGCCTCAAGATTAGCGAACAGTTCCTGAGCTTCTGCCCCATGCTGTCCACCTACATCGTAGTTATTTGCGGCGGCCCACGAGGCGACTGCATCAGAGGCAATCGCCTGCTCGAATGCTTCGCCAAGCGCGGCTTTTACCTCGTCTCCGGCAGAGTTGTGCACGGCAAAACCGATTGCTTGTTTCAGGGGTAGGTATTGGTCAAGGCCGTCATAAATTCCAAATGCGGACGGTACCGTTGTTCCGGCAATTTGCGCGTCTTCCGGTGTTAACATCGCAAGAGGCTTCAACTGCCCACCTTCGATCAATGGTGCCTGCTCGGCCAAGGATGTAACGACCAAAGCTACTTCGCCCGCGATGGCGGCCTCCTGCCCAGGCGCAGAACCTTTGTAGGGTACAAACTTGAACTCCGCACCTGACCCTTTTTCAATGGCCAGTAGATTCAGGTGGTGAATAGACCCCGCGCCGGACGCAGCAGCGGGGATACTACCCGGCGCGGCTTTGGCGGCATCAACCAATTCTTCTAATGAATTGTATGGGCTTCCTGCCGGAACAGAAATCAGATCTGGCGATCCGCCTACGATGAAAGGGTACCAGAAGTCGAACTTTTGATCCCACCCGCCTTGCACGGCTGCCGTGACATTTGACTCGGACAATCCAACCAAGGTGTAACCATCGTCAGGTTGGTTCATTACATAAACCATCCCGTTCGAGCCCGCGACACCCCCGGTTTGATTGATCACGTTGATCGAAACAGGCAGGTGCTTTTCCATCTCAGCCATAATCATGCGGTTGATCGTATCGGTGCCGCCCCCGGCGCCCCAAACTACTGCCGTTGTGATGTCGCGATAGGGATAGTCCTGCGCGGTAGCGCCCGTTGCAAACCCGGTTGCCATCAAAGCAGCGAAAGCAAACGGTCTCAGTCTATACTTCATTTCTAATTCCTCCCGAGTCATCAATGCGTTTATTATTGCATTTTTTTATGTATACGTTACAGAATGCACTGTCAACGGGCTGTAGTGAAGGCCGCTATCGCGCTATGAATGCGAAACGGGAAGGAAGTGGGGTCAAAATGGACAAAAGTTACCAAGTTGCAGTTTTCCATGGAGATGGAATTGGCCCAGAAATCATGGTGCCCGCGTTAGAAATTTTACAGCTGCTTTCAGCATGCAATCCCGACTATGACCTGGCATTCACAGATGCCCCGGCGGGTGCGTCGCATTACGCGGCCACGGGTGAAGCATTTCCCGCAAAGTCTTTGGAAACGGCCCGGGACGCCGACGCGATTCTTCTCTCGGCAATGGGTTTGCCGGACGTGCGCTACCCAGATGGCACCGAGATTTCTCCGCAGATTGACCTAAGAAAAAAACTGGGGCTGTTTGCCGGTGTTCGCCCGGTGAAGGTGAGCTCTGGACAAATCACACCATTGGCATTGCCCGAAGGAAAAGAAATCGACTTTGTTTTGATTCGGGAAAGCACAGAAGGATTGTTCTTTACGCAAGGCGCAGGCGATGTAAGCGAAGACGAGGCCCGCGAAACTTTGCTTATCACCCGTGACGTTTCCGAAAAACTGTTCCGCTTTGCGTTTCAACTCGCACAGACCCGCAAACAATCAGGCCGCGGCCAAGGTCGGGTCACTTGTGTCGACAAGGCCAATGTTTTCCGCGCGTTTGCTTTCTTTCGTTCGATTTTCGATGCCGAGGCTGCTCGTCATCCTGATCTTCAGGCGGATCACGCTTATGTGGATGCTACCGCGCTTTGGATGGTTCAAAAACCATGGGAATTTGACGTCCTTGTGACCGAAAATATGTTTGGCGACATTCTTTCTGACCTTGGAGCCGGCCTTATGGGTGGCCTCGGATTAGCGCCATCAGCAGATATCGGTCTGGATCACGCCGTTTTTCAACCTTGTCACGGCTCAGCACCGGACATCGCCGGACAAGGTATCGCCAACCCGTTCGCGATGATTTTGTCGGCTGCGATGATGCTGGAATGGCTGGGTTTAACCCACAAAAACCCAGCTTTGTCTCAGGACGGGACACGCCTGCGGGCAGCGGTTGAGCAAGTCTTAGCAGATGGCACAAACTTGACCCGTGATCTTGGCGGCACCGCAGGAACAAAAGACGCAGCTTCATCTGTATTGGAACTGTTGAAGGCATGAACACTAATCAAGATATAAGAGTCGCATGTGTCGGAGCCGGTTACTTCAGTCGTTTCCATTATGAGAGTTGGGTCCGAATGCCGGGCGCCATTCCAGTGGGCTCGTGCAACCGTGATCTTGAAAAAGCGCGGGCCACCGGACTTCCTGCGTATCAGGACATCTTGCAAATGCTGGAGACAGAAGAACCTGATTTGGTAGACATTATTTTGCCGCCGGTGGCTCAGGCAAAAGCAATTCGAACAGCTCTGGATTTCGGTATCAAATGGATGATCTGCCAAAAGCCGTTTTGTCTGTCTTTGGCCGAGGCGAAGGCGGTCACCTCTGAAGCAGAGGCAGCGGGTGCAACTATTATCGTTCACGAAAACTTTCGATTTCAGCCTTGGTATCGTGCCATCAAAAAAGCAATGGACAAGGGTCTTATCGGCAGACCTTTGCAAGCTACATTTCGGCTGAGGCCCGGTGATGGACAGGGACCGAAAGCATACCTGGATCGGCAGCCGTATTTTCAGGAGATGCCACGATTTCTGGTACACGAAACAGCAGTTCATTGGATCGACACTTTTAGGTTTCTATTTGGGATGCCCAGCGCTGTTTATGGCGATCTGCGCAGGGTAAATCCGGTTATTGCCGGCGAAGATGCTGGCTATATCCTGTTCGATCATCCGAACGGTTTGAAAGCTTTGTTCGATGGAAACAGGTGCCTTGACCACCAAGCAGAAAATCTGCGTCAGACCATGGGTGAGGCTCTCATCGAAGGAACCGAGGGATCCCTGGTTCTTTGTGGCGACGGCTCAGTGGAACTCCGTGGTTTCGGAAAACAAGAGCGGCAGCAGATTCTACCCCCAAGCAATCACGATGGTTTTGGAGGCGACTGCGTCCACGTCTTGCAAAGTCACGTCATTTCAGGCCTTTTAAGAGGCACGCCGTTCGAGAACACAGCCAGAGATTATCTGGACGTAATCCGCATCGAAGAAGCAATTTACCGCGCGGCTGCAGAGGAACGAAAGATTAACTTGGAGACACCTTGAAGGATCACGACAGCAAAACATTGTCTAATACGCAACGAGCCGCCCGAGATTTGCGGCGTATGATTTTGTCTGGTGAACTACCGGCCGGAACTGACCATCTGGAATCAGAGCTGGCGGAAACCCTTGGCATGTCCCGCACCCCGATCCGCGAGGCTGCTTTAATGCTGGAAAGCAGGGGCTTGCTGGAAATGCGCCCCCGCAAAGGTGTGCGCATTCTTCCTGTTTCCACTGAAGACATGCGCGAGATCTACGACATCCTTACAGAACTGGAAAGCCTTGCCGCGCAACGCGCGGCAGAGGCTGGATACTCTGAAGTAGAACTTGCGTTGCTGGCCACATCAATCTCTCAGATGGATCAGGCTATCGCAACGGAAGACCTTGAGGCATGGGCCGAAGCTGACGAGTTATTTCACAAGGAACTCGTTCGTTTAGGTGGCAACAAACGCATCGAAGCAATTGTGGCAATGATGAGTGATCAAGTTCGACGTGCGCGCGCAACGACGCTTTTTATTAGACCTTTGCCAGTCCAATCTAATGAAGATCATCGCGCGGTATTTAAAGCCATATGTGAAGGCCAGCCAGAAGTGGCGCGGGACCGCCATCGTAAGCACCGCTTGCAAGCTAAAAGGATGCTCTGCGAGATATTGGAAAAACATCGGCTCAACAGCCTTTAAATTCCTACAACTTGACGTTGCTACATGAGAGCACGCGAAAGATATTGAACTGCTCAGGCATGGGTCTTTAAAACTCGTGTGCTACAATCAAGCGGCGATTAAATGGCGGTGATGCCTTCATCGCGGCCAATAGCGTATTCGATAGGTCCGAAACCTAATGTGCGGTTTGGTTGGGAATACGCATCTTAAAAAAACGCCTGATGCTCAGGGCACACACTATTTCGTCAAGCAATTTAAGCACGGTACATTTTACCGAACCTTGATTAGTACGATATCGTATTATATAGTGCGATATCGTACTAATGGAGATTTCTTATGACAAACAGACGAAAGTTCCTGAAAATCATTGGCGGTGGTACGATAATAGCGGCTGCGGGAGCCGCCGGTTTCATGGCGACTCGCACACCGCAAAAGGCACTGGCACCTTGGCAACCCATTCCATACGAGGATCCACGCAAGGCGGCATTATCTTATGCAATTCTCGCCCCCAATCCGCACAATCGCCAGCCTTGGCTGATAGAACTAATCGACGAGGACAGAGCCCGCATTCATCGTGACACAGAACGCGAATTGCCAGAGACCGATCCCAACCATCGTCAGCTTTACATCGGTCTTGGCGCCTTTTTAGAAACCATGGTTCTAGCGGCAAGCGCACAGGGTTTTAACGCAAAACTGACCCTTTTGCCTGAAGGGGATGAAGGACCCGTCGCAGACGCATCGTTTGAAGCCGGCGCAAAGGCCGATCCTCTGGCGGCCCATATTCTCAACAGGCATTCAAACAAAGAGCCTTACAGCGATAGACGCCTGCAACCTTCTGAAGCATCTGCCCTGAACGACTATGCGAGCTTGGTTTTGGATGAAGCAAAAGTTGCCCGAATTCGAGAACTCACAAAAAGAGCCTTTGAAATAGAGGTGAAGACACCGCGTACTTTGAAAGAGTCAGTCGATCTGATGCGCATTGGCAAAGCGGAAATCAATTCCAATCCCGACGGTATTGAACTTCGCGATCCGATGCTTGAAGCTTTGCGTCTGACGGGTTTGCTAGGCCAGGACACGTTGATGAATATTGATCACCCCGGCAATAAGGCACAACTGCGTGACTACTATGCCATGCTGGATGCGACGCCCCATTACGCCGTCATTACCACCCGGACAAATAACCGCCGGGATCAACTGGACGCCGGACGTCAGCTAATGCGGTTGTATCTGAAAACGACTGAAATGGGCGTCGGTGTTCATCCTGTAAGTCAGGCTCTGCAGGAATATCCAGAGATGGCTGGCGAATATGCGCTCGCGCACGAGCTTCTTGCTCCGCAGGGGCATACGGTTCAAATGTTGTTGAGATTGGGATATGGACCAGAACCAATACCCACACCACGCTGGCCGCTGGAGACGCGCTTACTGAATGAAGTCTAAAGATGAAATCGAAGAAGTTTATCGGTTCTTTACCGAGGTCGGGATCATCAACCAGTTGATCTCGACCAAGCTTGAAGCATTGTTGCCTAACCGTATGACCGCAACTCAGTTCGGCATACTTGGACATCTTGTGCGTCGCCCCGACGGAGGAACTCCGCTCCAACTGTCAAAGGCGTTCCAGGTTCCAAAGACATCGATGACTCATATGCTTGCGGGGTTAGAAACTAAAGCGCTGATTACCTTAGAACCCAATCCAAGCGATAAGCGTTCAAAAATTGCCCGTTCGACATCGCGAGGTGAGCAATTTTTGAATGAAAGCATGCAGAGAATGTCAAAAGCTTTGCAGCCAGTATTGGATGATCTAGGACACGAACCCTTTGCCAACTCGTTGACTTACCTGGCTCGAATTCGTGAAACTCTAGACAAGGAACGGGACTAAGTTCAGTCTGAGTCACCGCTTTTTAAGGGCCGGATACGGACAACTTTATACAACCGGTACGTGGAGGTATGACGTGTCGACAGGGTCCAGTGGATTGCTCTCTTGGAAAATGACTGGCACAATTTGCGCCTCAGCATCCTTGGCGATCCTGCTTGGACGCGAAATAGAACCTTTCGGAGGAGTGGCAGCGGTTGCTGGGTTTTCGGCGGGGCTTCTTGGGTCTGTATTTTCGACACCTGTTGCAACCGCAAGAACTTTGGTCCTCGTGGCTTCATGCATTTTGATCTGCACACTAATTCCTGCGCAATGGACTGCATTCTTGTGCGGCTTTGTCCTTGTGAGCTGGGCCGCTTTTGATGCCCGCATCAGCGGCAGCCTTGCCACAGTTCCCGCATTGAACGGTTTGTTACTTTACTTGCTGATACCTCCTGACCAGCGAACAGCCTCATTGGTGGCAATGTTCGTGATCGCAGCTGCGGTCGGAGGCTTGGTAAGCACGTGGCTTCGTTTGCTTGGATCTGCAAGACGCAAACCCATGTCCGTGAAAGGGGCAGTATCGATTTGGATTTTTTTGATCTTGGGTCTGGGATTAACGTCGATACTTGCGCAAATGATCGGAAATCAAAAATCCTATTGGCTTTCCTTTCTTTTCGTATTCCGTGTTTTGGCCCCGCTAGAGAAAGTTCCTGACTCAGCGCTTAGGTTCGGGATCGGGGTGGCAATCGGATCGTTGGTCGCAATATGTCTTGAGTCCGTGGGTTTGCCGCATCGGGTTCTCATGCTTCTTGGCATTGCATCCGCTATCGTCGGTGTCCACCGGATAGGTGGGCGGACAATGTGGACCGCGATGTTCTTCACGATTGCGACCCTTCTAATTACTGCTCCTACGGTAGAATTCGCGGTCTTTCGAATTGAAGCGGCTGCAATGGTAGTCGTCTTGGTTGGTGGCCTTGCGTTTCTGATAAGTTGGATCTGGGAGCGTATTGAAAACCGGATTGGCGTTTGATTGAACAGCAAAAGCTATAACTTGGCTGCTTAAAACATCATACAGTCTGCACCCGGAGACAGTGGAGCAGCGCCCTCAGGTAAAGTGGGTGAATAGTCGAAAGTCACAATTTTTGCGCCACCGTCAAATGCAACGAATAGCTGATTTGACCCCGGCCGGATGGCAATGCCTTCCGGGTCGGCACCGAACTCCAGCAAGCTTACCTGGGCCAAAAGTTGCCCGTTGGATGTGAATTCGTACAGGCTGTTTGATCCTTCCCAATCGTCGACAATCAACATGTGGCCGGTGCGGGGATCAATAGCGATGCCTTGCGCTTCACTTAAAGGCGGGGACAGGTTCATTGTATCTAATCGGAACTTTAAATTTCCATCCATGTCGAACCAAGAAAGCCTTTCTGGATCGTCTTCGACGGTCACAATCTCTCCGCTGGATGTGATTGCGATGCCTTCCGTGTCCGCAAATCCACCCTCCAGCACGAAAGGCGCACCCAGTGGCATCCCATCTTTCGTCAAACGTTGAAGGCCACCGAATCCGTCGCCGACCAGAAGGTGGTCTCCCTCCACCGCAATCGCTTTGATCCGGTGCAGGTCGCCGCTGACACGGCGCAGTTCGTCGCCTTGAAGAGTAACCAGTACGGCTTCGGTGCTTTCGTTGGCAATCCACAACCCACAGAAAGTAGGATCGTAATCCAAGCTTGCTGGACGGTTTAATTCATAACGGCCAGTCTCTTTTAGTTCCAATGCCGCCGCCGAAATTGGTAACATACAGCAAAGAAAAACAACCATTCCTTGGTACATCAAACACTCCTAGTTTCTGAATAGTGAAACAGTGTTCTTTCTACTCAGTCCAAATTCACGATACGGGTTTGGGAGCGGTATTTTAACTACCCCCATGGTCCGGTTCCTGGGCCACGTTTTATTTCAGAACCAGCCGGACTCCGACGCTGCCTGTTCGATTGCTCTGCGAGTTTCTGTAATGCCGCTATCCTGTTTGCCGTCGAAGGGTGCGTTGAAAACAGCTTGTCACGTTTATAGGCATGCAACGGGTTGATGATGAACATATGTGCGGTCGCCGGGTTCCGTTCCGCAGTGTCGTTGTCAATTCGAGCAGCGCCGCGCTGAATACGTTGTAAAGCTGACGCCAAAGCCAAAGGTTGCCCGCAAATTTCAGCACCGACTCTGTCCGCCGAGTACTCTCTTGTCCGACTAATGGCCATTTGCACTAACCCAGCCGCTAAGGGGACCAAAATCATCAAGGCTATAGTCCCAACCAACCCTATCGCGCTGTCTCTTCTTCCACCAAAAAACAATGCAAAGTTTGCCAGCATTGTAATTGCACCTGCAAATGTCGCTGTGACTGTCATGATCGCGGTATCGTGGTTTTTAATGTGAGCTAGTTCATGCGCGATTACCCCTGCTAACTCTTCGCGCGATAGCGTTTGCAACAACCCCGAAGTTACAGCGACGGCGGCGTTGCGGGGATTACGCCCTGTTGCAAAAGCGTTTGGTTGGGGTGTTTCGATCAGATAGATTTCCGGTGTTGGCAAGTCAGCATTGCCAGCCAGTGTCTCAACCAATTTGGACAAACCCAATCGATCTTCGGTCAGAACTGGTCGTGCATTGTGCATACTCAGAACCATTTTGTCCGAATTCCACCACGTAAATACGTTCATTCCAGCGGCAACCATCAAAGCAATCAGCATGCCGCCTGTACCCGCAAGAAGATATCCAAAACCCATGAACAAAGCGGTCATTGCGGCCATCAATATCGCTGTTTTCGCATAACCCATCCGAAAGCCCTCGGCGTAATTCCGTGATCAATTCGTCCTGCTTACACAGATTATTGCTTTGACTTGCGACAATTCCAAGAACTCAGGACATTCATCTGGCTTCAATTCGATAGTTCAAAAGTTCAAATATAATATATTTTTCAATATGTTATTGATTGAATTCTGGGTCCGTCAAAAATTCTCGTCCTACTGTGACCTACTTAACTTTATAGGAAACGAGCGTTTGGCATTATGTTTGCAAAGGATCAGCTAGTGTCACGAGTAACCAGATGTATTTTTCCACGTTTGACGGACATCGCAGTTCCGTCAATGACATCCAAAAAGACGAATTTGCCCGAAAATTTCCACTGTTGGAAGACGCTGATGTGTACGCGCGCTGGAAAGCAAGTTCTTGGCAGATTACCCGGATCGGCGATATCTGGAAAAGATCAGGGAGGATATTTTCTTTGAATTACGCAGGTTCAAACGTGTATCCCTCGTTCCAGTTTGCCGAGGATGGAACCCCGCTTCCTTTGATGAAAAAAATCCTTGACGCGCTGCCACAGGACATGACGCCGTGGGAACGTGCATTTTGGATGGCTTCGCCCAAAAACGAACTCGAAGGCGAGTGCCCTGTGAAGTGTGTCCGGAGGAATGATGACCGAGTGATCCAAGCCGCGTCAAAAGTTGAGCAGCTTACCACTCAATAAGTTCAACTATCCAGTGATTTTGCAGAAGCTTTGAATATTGGGGCAAAGCTATGCGATGTTGACCTCTGAATTACACTGGGCAAACTTCGTTTTTGACATCGCGCTCAAAAGAAAATTCCATGACCGAAAACACTCCAAAGTTAGTGCTTGTTTGTGGCAAACCAGCCGCGGGAAAATCGACTCTCGCTCGTCAACTTGGTGAGGCAAAACGTACAGTCGTTATTTCCGAGGATGAGTGGTTGGCGGCATTATATAGAAACGAAATGTCTACAATCTCGGACTATGTTCAGTGTTCAAGACAATTGCGCGGCATCATGGGGCGTCATGTCGTTTCATTGCTGAAGGCAGGGATATCAGTCGTTCTGGATTATCCAGCCAATACACTTGCTGCGCGCTCTTGGATGAACAGTGTCGCTAAATCCGCAAACGCGGCAAGTGAGCTTCACTATCTCGATCTGCCCAATGATCTGTGTAAAACAAGAATGCGAGAGCGGAATGAGGCCGGTGAACACCAGTTTCAACTGACTGAGGAACAATTTGATCAGATAGCCAGCCATTTCGTTGCCCCAACCGCCGATGAAGGTTTTGAGCTAGTGGTTCATCGTCTGAAATGAATTGAGACAAGGTATCCCGCGGGACAACTATCTTTTAACTCAGATTCAGAATTGGCCCATCCAGCAATCTGACGAGTTCTCCAAAGTAACCATTTGATCGCGCAGGACGCGTAGGATCAGATGAAATAGCGACGGCAAGGTTACGGCGTGTGTGAGCCGCAATAATTTGGCCCCCATACCCTCGCGCCAAGGCATAGCCAGAAGGCGTTAGAAACCATCCATAACCGTATTCCAATCCAGAAAAGCCGATCGGCCATACGGTTTGGTCGACGCTGCAACCCAGCTTTCAGGAACTACCTGACGTCCACCAAAGGCACCCCGATCCCTAAGCAGAACTGCAATTTTCAACATCGATTTTGGAGTAATAGCCATCTCATTCCCGCCCAGATAATATCCTTGCGGATCCCTCGTCCAAGCTGGGATGTCGATACCAAGTGGTGCCCCCAATCTGTCGCGTACTTGGGACAAAAGGCTTTGGTCCGAGGCGATTGAAAGGGCCGCACCCAGGACATGAGTCGAGCCGGTGGAATAAAGCATACTCTTTCCGGGTTCAGCGACCATCGGTCGTGTAAGCGCATCGGCAATCCAGTTCGGAGAACTTATCCATTCTCAATAATTTCCGCCGGATGTCCTCTCAAGCCCCGCCCTCAGGGTTACCAAATCTTCCATGGTTATGCTTTCCGAACCGGGCGTAGCATTTGCCGGCAAGAGTTGCGGCGCAACCTCTTGGATTGTGGAATTGACAGATGAAATCTCAGACCTGTCAATTGCTATTCCAAGCAAGAGTGCAACAATGCTCTTGGAACAAGATTTTATATTCGCCAGTCGATCTAATCCTGGCCCCCTGGGTGCCTCAGCAAAAACAATCTCATCTCCACGCTGAACCTGTAGAGATTGCAATTGCGGCAGATTATTTATTCTATCGCTCAGGAAATCATTTCGGGCGCGCGCGATGAACGGCGCGGCCACAGATGCTGCGGAAATCAACAGAAATGAACGACGCGAGTTCATAGGATTTACTTGGCAGCAGAATTCTGAATGTCCAGCCAGAAAGTCAAATTAGGGGTCATTTGACCCAGATTCGGACGGTAACCACAGGACCCAATGAACATGTGGGACTTGCGGCCACAGTAGAAGGCAAGCGTTTATGGAGTCGACACCTAAACTTGAGCATTTTGTGCTAGGCTGAACATGAGGATGTTCTAGGAGGAGTTTTTACGTTGCTACCGAATTCGCTCCGTCTTGCCGTTGTCGTGATGATCCTGACCGCCTCTACAGGTTCGCTGACTACCCCAGCAGATGCCCGGTCAGTTGATATTCCCGATTGGCTGCAAAAACATGTTGGCACTGGCGATGGTCAGATCGCGCCGATCGTCCTTGATCGAGCACGCGCATTGTATCAAAAGAAGGTTCGTCAGGGTCTTGTTAAAAACCCTTGCTACCTTGCCAAAGATGCAACGCGTCCCAGCACTTCAGCCAGCGGTAAGCCGGGGCGGCGTTTCTACGTAATTTGTGAATCGACCAAATCGTTTCGCGCTGTTTCCTCGGGCTATGGAAATGGTCGAAATCTGCAGCGGGCGAACTTTTCGAACGGAAGGCAATGCGCCAGAAACTTCAGCAACGCAGAGGGTTCAAAGCTGACTACCGGTGGATCTTATGTGACGGCGGAAACACGAACTTCATTCAAAGGGTATTATAATCAATCTGGGATGAGAAAACCCTTTTACCGCACATTTCTGTTGTTTGACGGTGAAGGAGAAACTCGCAACGCCCGAGAGCGCGCTATCGGCGGCCATCAGGCTGTTTTCTTGAAATGGCAATGCCGATTCAAAAACCCGCAAAGCCCACATGCCGACGACGAAGGGTATGTTCCCTATGGAAAGCTGGTGAATTACACAGGCGGTCGCAGCAACGGTTGCACGACTTGGTCGCAATCTGCTTCGAAAGAAATTCTGGCGCTTGTCGAGGGAAGCCCGACAACTCTCTACATTTATCCAGAGTCCAGTGACATTGATGCTGTTGCAAAAGCCTTGAAGAAGGGGAGGTCACTTTCCCGTGCCGGGCTTTATTGGAACGCAGCCTGTCTACAGGCGATCGGAACTCCGAAGTTTTGGCCAAAAAGAACACTCCAACCGATCATCAATCAATGGCGGCAGTCATTGCCCAAGCAATCGCCGCTTGTTTTGCCAATCTGTAAGTGAAACCTAAGCTTTCTCAGGAGTGGAGAAATCTAAGTGGGTGAGACACCTTACCTTATTGGATTCTGTTCGAACCAGATCTCACCCTGTTGCATTTGGTTCCGGTTCCGGATCCAATTGAACTACGTCAAGGCGGTGGCGATCACACTTTTCGTCGCTAACCTTAAAGTTTGAGTAGTCCAGTGACAGTCATCGTTCAGATTTGAAACCCAATCGAACAACGCGCTGCTCTGGCCAACCAGCGCGTAGCGATACCCCGCTCTTGCAACCTCTTTCGGCTAATCCGATTCACTGAAATCAATGTGGATGTGGTTGCCGTCAGGATCGGCCAAATGGAATTGGATTATTCCAACTCCAGGAACGTTTGTTTTCTCATACGCGTGCTTTCGATCTACCAGTTTTTGTTCGAAGGACTCCATTCCTTTTGCATTGAACGCAAAATGTTCCAGCTTCAATTTCACCTCAGAGCCAACATTTGGTTGCCCATCGTGGCCTACAAGATGAACGACAGCCTGACCATCCGCATACAACCATGCGCCAGGGACTGGAAAATCGGGACGTGGCCCGGGGGCCAAACCAAGCACCTCTTCGTACCATGCCACCATTTCCGGTAATCTGGTGGTAACGATATTCACATGATCAAGCTGTTCAATTCTCATTTAAAACCCTTCAAGGACAAGCTTGCCCCTTGCTTTGCCGCTTTCGAGAATTGCATGGGCACCCATCAAATTGGCGGCATTGATTTTACCAAGTGTTTCCGTCGCTGTTGACCTGACTTTTCCTGCATCTATCAGGCCGGCAACCTGATTCAGGATATCACTTTGACGGTTCATGTCACCCGTCCCGAACAATGACCGAGTGTACATGAACTCCCAGTGAATTGAGATCGACTTGGATTTGAACGGCATAATGTCGAAACTCGCTGGATCGTCAATCAAACCAAATCGACCTTGGGGGGTCATCACCTCTCCGGCCTGGGCCGCGTAAAGTTGCGATTGATTGGTCGAATATACGAAATCCACGCTCTCGGTACCGAAAGCTTCGAGCTGGGGCCCAAACGGTTCCGCATGATTGACCACATGATGTGCGCCCAACTCCCGAACCCAGTCCTGGGTCTCAGGTCTGGACGCGGTAGCTATGACAGTCAAATCAGTTAGGGCTCTGGCAAGCTGAATGGTGATCGAACCCACACCACCAGCACCACCAATGACCAGCAAAGTATTTGTTCCATTTGGAACACTTTGACCAACCTGCAGCCGATCGAACAGCATCTCATAAGCTGTCAAGGTCGTAAGTGGCATTGCAGCAGCAGCCGAAGCCGGGACGGACTTTGGTGCGGCTCCGACGATGCGTTCATCAACCAGATGAAATTCGGCGTTGGTCCCCGGCCGATCGATTGCCCCAGCATACCAAACAAGGTCTCCCGGATTATAGTTTGTGACTGCCTCGCCGACTGCTTGAACTGTCCCGAATGCATCCCAGCCGAGAATAGCGGGTTGTCCACCTTCAGGTGGGCGCAACTGCCGTATTTTGGTATCAACTGGGTTTACTGAGACTGCCTGTACCTTTACGAGCAGATCGTGCCCATTAGGTGTCGGTTTGTCCGTCTCAAAATCTATCAAGGCGTCTGGCTGATTTATCTTTCCGGCCTTCAGATATCCTACGGCTTTCATGGTTCGTTCCTTGCTTCAAACAGGCATCAACCGATGACCGTCATTTCATTCAGCGTGAATTCGGTGACGGCGCCGTCGGTTGCCGCCATGTAAGCGGCCAAATGGGGGGCTTCATATGAGCTTGCCAAAGCTCACGGCTTTGCCAGTTTTCATAAAACAGGAAGTGTGCGGGGTTTTCATTATCCTGATGCAGGTCGTAATTGACGCAGCCTTCTTCAGTGCGCGTGACTTCTATGAGCTTGATTAGTTCCGCCTTAACAAGATCAATTTTGCTGGGATTAGCTTTTATATTGGCGACGATTGTCAGCTTGGCCATCTGTGCGGTTCCTTGAAAATAAGAAAGACTCGTCGGATTTACGTCGCCGACAAATCAGGATAAATAGGTAACTTCGGAATATATAATCCGGAATTTTCGCCTAATGCTGCTAGATAATCTTAATTTGTTCCTAACCATCGCTGAAAAAGGCAGTCTTGTTGCCGCCGCGCGAGAGACCGGATTATCGACCACAACGGTATCCGAGCGCTTAGCCGCGCTTGAAGCCCATTATGGCGTAGTGCTGTTCAATCGAACGACCCGGTCCATCAGCTTGACAGAAGAAGGACGACTTTTGATCGATGGTGCCAAGAATGTTCTAGGCGAAGTTTCGGAATTAGACGCCCGTATTCGGTATGGCGCTGAAACCTTGTCTGGGCCAATCCGCGTCAGCGCGCCAATCGACCTTGGACGCAACCTTGTCTCAGAGGTGATTGCAGAGTTCACGGAATTTAACCCTGCTGTTTCAATCGAGCTTTTGCTCTCAGACGGATATGTCGATCTGGTTGGACAGGGGTTTGACTTGGCCATCCGGTTCGGAAACATCTCTGACAGTTCGCTAAGAATTCGCAGTCTTGGAAATTACCAGCGGTTCGTATGCGCGGCCCCAAGCTATGTCATAAAACACGGAACCCCAAAACGACCCGATGACCTTGTACGTCACAACTGCCTGATCATGCGGTTCGGCAATACGCTCGACAACGTGTGGGAGTTTGGCTCAGGCTCAACCAGCCAGCGAGTTCCAGTCAAAGGAAATCGAATTGTTAATGACGGCTCACTCATTCGCGATTGGGCCATTGCCGGTCATGGTATCGTGTTAAAATCCGAACTTGATGTGGGTTCCGATGTGCGGTCCGGAAAATTGGTGTCCTTTTTGGATGAGTACCTTCCACCGCCAAAACCGCTGCAAATGATGTTTCCACCCAGCCGCGCACAGCCCCGCCGCGTTGCGGCCTTTGCGAAATTCATTAGTCAAAAAATGGATGAACTCTAAGTAATTGAAACTGCTCAGCTATTATTGGGAATTTGGTCATAGTTCGGCATCCATAGCCCTGGTTCAAGCCGAACAACCTATGCGTAAAACCACAAGTCAGCAAAATTGGCTTTCTGTTAAACTGAGCATGAAGAAATTTTGGCAGTCGAAAGCCTGGTATTCGAAAGGTTCCATAGCTTTCAAAGAATATTAGACCCCATTTTTAGAACATGCCATTGTCGTTTTGGCTTTGCGACGGAACCTCCTGAAGAACATCCCAATGTTCGATTATTTTTCCTTCTTTATTCAGGCGGAAAATATCAATCCCTGCATATTCCAGGCCGTCAGGCCAAATTTGATGGCAATGCAGAATTACATGATCACCGTCGGCAAAGGCGCGCTTGATATCCACGCGCTTCCCCGGATATTCGGCAGCCATGCGTTCAAAGTAATCAATAAAGGCTTGTTTTCCGTCCCCGACATGCGGGTTGTGTTGAGTATATGTTTCGCCAACAAAAATCGATATCGCTTCGGCAGGTCGACAATCGTTGAACATCATCTCGTAAAAAGCGATGACGTTTTTCTTATTTTTTTCGAGATCGGGCATGTCGTTACAATATATGCTTTATTTTCAAAATAGTCAGATAAGTACTGACAATGTACGCCTGCTAAAGAAACTTCGACAAGACCCAAGCCTAAATCGTTCAACAGACGCAACTTTTGACTATGCTTTTTCCCACAGTTTGACCAAATTTTACACACAAATTTCTTGTACAGGTGAGGTATGGTAATTGAATGAATGGTGACCTCAAAACAAAAGCAATTCGCATTGCAAAAGCGTTGACCGAACCACGCCAAATTTCTGGACTCTCATCTGAGACAGAGCCTCTTTCCTTGGAACAAGCTTATTCAATCGCCAATCGCGTTCGCGCGCTCATGGATCGGCGCCCAGTAGGACGGAAAGTTGGGTTCACTAACCGTGCCATCTGGCCTGTGTATGGCGTTTATCAACCGATCTGGGGTGTGGTTCACTCAGAAAGTCTGTTCTCGGCAGTTCAGCCTGTAAAACTCTCCGATTACGCAGAACCAAGGATCGAACCCGAAATCGTTATTGGCCTAGGAAAAACTCCCAAGAAGGGCATGAGCAAAAGACAATTGGCTGGCTGCGTGGATTGGGTCGCCCCCGGGTTTGAGATTGTCCAATCAATCTATCCGAATTGGAAATTCTCTGTCGCGGACTCGATCGCAGCTCAGGGTTTACATGGATGTCTTGTGATAGGCGAAAAAATACCCGCAACGAATGAGGTTTTAGATGGTTTGGCTTCGGTACCGCTGGAATTAAGACGGGATGAAGAAAAAATCGATACTGGAAAAGGGGAAAACGCCTTGGGTGGTCCAATCGAAGTCTTGGCACATCTTGTATCGATAGTTTCAGCAGAAGAAGCCCTTCAGGAAGGCGAGCTCGTAACAACGGGCACGCTTACTGATGCGCGGCCAGTTTTCGCCGGTGAAACATGGTCCGCATGTTTTGGTGGAGTTATGAGCGAAAAGCTTTCAGTGCGGTTCGTTTGAGTTTTAAGATACAGTTAGGAGTTTCGCGGCAAGACTGCGCAACAGCAAATACTGGCTCGCCGCACCTAAACTTTAAGCACTGGTTAACCGACACATATCGTTCAGTTCACTGCTACGCAAATTCAACTGAAACTCAATGATAGCGGTTAACTTGACGTTGCATTTGGCTGCAACGACGCAATATCCGTACAAATGGATGGATCACGTTAGTTGCCTGTACGGCCTGAGCTGGGCTGGTTTTCGAAGTCTGGCGAAGCATGATGACCTCCTGTGGCTGAGCCTAGGTTAAACTGCTTTACCGAAGGGTTCAGTGAACTGGGACACAGAGTACTAAAACTTGATTTGAAGAAAGCTGTAAGCGTTGTTTCCTTAGAAACACCGAAGCTGATATCATCATCGATAGGACTTCAACTCACACTTACCAAGTCGAGGTGAAGATGGAACGCAAGCTGGCGGCCATTATGGCAATCGACGTTGTAGGCTTCTCCGGTCTCGTATCGCAGGACGAGGCAGGAACCTTAAAGAAGCTTGAGAACTTGAAGCGCGACGTAATTGGCATGCAAGTCGAGGCAAACAGAGGTAGGGTTTTCAAATCTCTCGGAGATGGCTTTTTGGCAGAATTCTCGAGCACTTTGGAAGCAGTAAATTGCGCAATAGGCATTCAGAGGACATCGACACTCGATGCCCAACAAGCGCATGATACTAAACCACTTTTGCTCCGGATCGGGGTTTCTTTGGGCGACGTTATTGTCAAGGAAGACGATCTAATGGGTGACGGCGTCAACATTGCTGCGCGGTTGGAGGCCCTTTCTGAGCCGGGAGGCATTGCCGTATCCAGCGAAGTTATGAATCAGATTCGCAACAAGGTTGATCTTCCCCTGGAGGATTGCGGGCACAAACGCCTGAAGGAAACGGATGCTCCTATTCACGTTTACATGACGCAATCAAAACCGGGGGCGACCGGTGGATTTTTCGATTTCGATGAAGACGAGCTTGCTAGAACACGTGTAACGGGCGGATGTCTTTGCGGTTCTGTCCGGTATGAAATCAACGCGCCAGCAATCAGTGCAGGTTATTGCCACTGTAGTATTTGCCAAAAGTTCACAGGTTCTGCGATGAGCACATGGACGGCTTTCCCTGCATCGTCCTTAAGGTTTTTGAATGAAGAACCCCGTTATTTTGCATCATCGCCAATAGCTGAACGTGGGTTCTGCGCGACATGTGGTTCCAATTTGACTTATAAACTCGTTCAACCACGGATGGCCGCATATATTGTTGTATTCACTCCAAGCCTTGATCGGCCAACCGGCCTTGCCCCGGCAGCACATAACGGTATCGAAAGTCAAATGCCATGGATTGATATCCTGGATGATTTGCCTCGCACACAGTCGTCCGAGTCGCGCGTGTTACAAGAAGCATGGTCGAGCGTCGGATTGCCGGATCCGGCTACATGGGGTCCTATGGCAAAGCCCCCGAAAGTATTCTGATTCAAAATAGTTGTGGGTCAAAAATCCAACTTCGTCGGCATCAATTTCATTTACGGTGTTCCAACGAAAGGTGGACATGCTAGGCTACTCGGACGCTATAAGTTTCGCGTACGCGTGCAAGGGGTTGGCCGGTATGCCATCCGACCAATTCAAAAGGGATAAGCTCAATAACCATGGAATTGCTTGATCCGATTGAGATTGACAGCTTTGGCGCCGTCACACTTGGGATTTTGGTCTATTTTCTCGGTGCGCGGTTAACCCGTCGCTTCGAACTTTTGTCCAAGTACAGCATTCCCGAGCCTGTCAGTGGAGGACTATTGGCCGCTGTTGTGGCATTGATCGTGGTTTTGGCGACTGGCCGAGCGATAAATTACGAGTTATCCGCCAGAGACTTTTTACTAGTGTATTTCTTTACCACTATCGGTCTAAATGCCCGCTTCGCGGATCTTATGAAGGGTGGCCCCTTACTGGTTCTTATGCTTGGACTTACAATAGCCTTTATGCTTGTTCAAAACGCTGTCGGCATGGTTGGGGCGCTATTGTTTGATATGCCATCTCAGGCGGGTGTGCTACTTGGCACTGCATCTTTGATAGGCGGTCACGGCACGGCCATTGCATGGGGCCCAACTATCGAGACCAACTATCAAGTGAGCGGCGCTTCCGAGCTTGGAATAGCCACAGCAACAGTTGGCTTGATCTTAGCCAGTGTTTTGGGAGGGCCGATCGCTCGCTTTCTTATTCAGAAAAATGATCTCACAACTGAAACAGATGCCGAAGAGGAGGTCACTACCGCAGCGGAACCTTCACCTGATGGAATATCGACACTGACTCATGTGGACTTGATGAATTGCGTTCTCTGGATTCACGTTGCCATTGCGATTGGTTATTCCGCCTACGAAGCGCTTGAGGCGGCTGGGGTAAAATTGCCCTTATTCGTACCGTGTTTGCTGAGTGGTATTTTGCTCTCGAATGTATTGCCGCCGTTGTTCCCAAAGCTCACATGGCCCGCGGGCACCCCAGCGATGAACGTAATCTCTGAATTCAGTTTGTCAGTGTTTTTGGCAATGTCTCTTATGAGCATGGAGCTTTGGACACTCGCAAGCAGCGCGGGAGTTCTAATAACCACCATGCTGCTGCAATCTATCGCAGCTATCGTATTCATTGTGTTCATTGTTTTCCGTCTGATGGGAAAAAACTATTTTGCAGCCGTGATTTCGGCAGGGTTTGCGGGGTTCTCGCTGGGTGCGACCCCTACTGCCATTGCAAACATGACGGCCGTTACACAGCGCTATGGTCCATCTCCAGTCGCTTTCATTGTTTTGCCTTTGGTGTCTGCATTCTTTGTGGATTTAGCGAACGCGTTCATAATCCAATGGTTCCTTGGCTTTGGGTGAAATGCTGAAAAGCGCACCCGGCCGCTGATGGAGAACAAGAGTTGGGCATTAAGAATTCGCCAATGAAGGCGTAATACTAGAAATCAAGGTTCTCTACACTCAACGCATTCTGCTGTATGAACTCGCGGCGGGGTTCGACGACGTCGCCCATCAATTTGGTGAACAGATCATCGGCCTCGACCATATCGTCCACTCTGACTTGCAACAGGGTACGCGCGTCCGGGTCCAGGGTGGTTTCCCAAAGCTGATCGGGGTTCATTTCGCCCAAGCCCTTGTATCGCTGCAATGACAGCCCTTTTTCACCCTCTTCAAGTATCGCACGCAACAGATCCAGCGGGCCGTGTATAACTTGTGATTTGTCGCGGCGGATCAGAGTGGCTGACGTGCTGTATATCTCTTGCAAGCTTTGGGTGAAGCTGCCAGTTTTGCGCGCTTCGCCCGAGCGGAGCATTGGCCCGTCCAGAGTGCGTACCTCTTCTACTCCACGCAAAATCCGCGCCAGACGAATACCATGATCCTGTGTGATACGACCCTGCCAGCCGCGTTCATATTCCAGCGCGATAAGGTCCAGACGTGCCGCCACTTTGTCAGCTACGCCCTGGAGGTCGGCGTCCACAGCACCGGGCACGAACGCACCAGCAACGGCAGCTTGTTCAAGGATATGGCGAGGATAATGAGTTGGAAAAGCGTCCAAAACGCGTTTCAATTGGCGCGCTTCTTCCACTACACGCGTCAGGTCCTGACCGATGATTTCCTCACCTGAACCGAGCTTAAGCACGGCCCCCTCGACACCTTGGTTGATAAGATAGTCATCAAGTGCTGCCTGATCTTTCAGATAAACTTCGGACTTGCCACGCGACACCTTATACAGCGGAGGCTGAGCGATATAGAGATACCCACCTTCGATAAGTTCCGGCATTTGCCGATAGAAAAAGGTCAGCAGCAATGTGCGTATATGAGCGCCATCCACGTCGGCATCAGTCATTATGACGATCTTGTGGTAGCGTAATTTGCTGATATCGAACTCATCACGGCCAATTCCAGTGCCCAGCGCCATAACCAAGTTGCCGATCTCTTGCGACGACAGCATACGGTCAAAGCGCGCGCGCTCCACGTTCAGAATTTTTCCGCGCAGAGGCAGAACGGCCTGAGTAAGACGATCGCGGCCGGTCTGAGCCGATCCGCCAGCCGAGTCGCCCTCAACAAGGAAAACTTCGGTTTTGGAAGGGTCCTTTTCTGAGCAATCTTTCAGCTTACCTGCCAAGTAGTTGACATCCATCGCGGTTTTTCGGCGGGTCAGTTCACGAGCCTTGCGGGCGGCTTCCCGAGCCAGTGCAGCTTCGATAATTTTGCTGACGATGGTCTTTGCCTCGTTCGGGTTTTCTTCGAACCATTCCGCAAGCTTTTCGTTCATCAGACTTTCGACCGCAGGACGAACCTCTGAGCTGACCAACTTGTCCTTGGTCTGAGATGAAAATTTCGGGTCGGGAACCTTAACTGAAAGCACACAAGTCAAGCCTTCGCGCGCGTCGTCTCCTGTAAAGCTTACCTTTTCCCTTTTCGCGATGCCGCTGGATTGAGCGTAGTTGTTGATCGTCCGGGTCAGTGCGCCACGAAAACCGGCCACATGCGTACCGCCATCGCGTTGTGGAATGTTATTGGTAAACGGCAATACCGTTTCGTGATAGCTGTCATTCCACCACATCGCGATCTCAACACCGATGTCGTCTCGCTCACCCTTGATATAAATCGGTTCGGGCATGGCCGCTGTTTTCGAGCGGTCCAGATATTTGACGAACTCTTTAACCCCGCCTTCATAAAACAGTTCTGTCTCCAACCTTTCTGCAGGGCGTTCATCGATCAGGATAATGCGGACACCTGAATTCAGGAACGCTAGCTCACGCAAGCGTTTTTCCAGCGTTTCAAATGAATATTCGAGATTTGAAAACGTATCGGTTGAAGCAAGAAAACGAACCTCGGTGCCTGTCTGATTACCGCACTCGCCAACAACTTTCAGATGCTCGGCAGTTTCGCCACCCTCGAACTTGGCAAAGTGCTCTTTCCCATCCCGCCATATGCGAAGCTCCAACCAATGTGACAATGCGTTAACAACGGAAACGCCTACCCCGTGCAGGCCGCCGGACACCTTGTAAGAGTTGCTGTCAAATTTACCCCCTGCATGCAGCTGAGTCATGATAACCTCTGCAGCCGAGACACCTTCCTCAGGGTGGATATCCACCGGAATCCCACGACCATTATCGCTCACGGATACGCTGGAATCGGCGTGGATTTTGACGGTGACGTGATCGGCATGACCAGCTAAAGCCTCGTCAATTCCATTATCGACGACCTCGTAAACCATATGATGCAAACCCGATCCATCGTCGGTGTCGCCGATATACATACCGGGTCGCTTGCGAACGGCCTCTAAGCCTTTGAGAACTTTAATGGAATCGGCGCCATATTCTTGAGGTGCCTGTGCGTCTTCGGACATGCCGTTAGTACCTATATTATTTTGGTAAGTTATACGAAACCCGGTGGGGAATGTCACGCGATCCCCCAACATTTTGTGGTCCTTGCGAGTTTTCACGCCTGTTCAGGAACTCGACCGCCCGACGATTAAAGACGGTCAAGATCGGCTGCAATATCTGCTGCAATCAACCCCGCGTCCACATCGGTACGCTCGGCAGATAAACGCAGTCCCAAAAGGTCCGACTGATAACGTGCCGCTAACCTCTCTGGGTCATGATCTTGACCGATTTCTCCGGCCTCTTGGGCACGACGAAAGAGGTTGGTGAAACACGCCTTCATTTCAGTCATGTGTTTGGCGGCTTTCTCTGCCAACACATGTTCTCGCGCCTGCAATTCCGCATAGGTTTTCGCCAGCATACAGGCCTTTGAGGGCAATTCGGGCGCCTCGATCACAAATGTGGGCTGCGCTTTTAGCGCCGCCTTCGGCCCAAATTTGTCTGCAAACTCCGTCAGTCGGGCTACACCCTCCTGAGTGTAGCGCTCCATAGCCAAAGCAAACAACGCATCTTTTGATCCGAATGCCGCGTAAAAACTTCCCGGTTTTAAGTGCAACTCTCGCTCAAGATCTTTTAGCGAGGTTCCCGCCCAGCCATGTCGCCAAAATAAATCTCTGGCCCGGCCAATCAACGCATCCCGGTCGTATTCTGGTTTCCTTGGCATCATCTTCACCAATTTTTGAACGATCACTCAAATATATACTTGAGTGATTACTCAAGAAAGCCTATTTCTGCGAAGTCGAACCAAAAAAAGGAGTTCAAAATGGCTGACTTTCCCTCTCATGACCTGACAACCGCCCCCGAAGGTTCCAAACCGCTGCTAGAAAAATCTCAAGCCGCTTTTGGCCGTCTCCCCGGACTGCACAAAGTGATGGCTGAAAGCCCCCAACACCTTGAGGGGTATCAGGTTTTGCATCATCTCTTTCTGCAAACAGATTTCGACAATGACGAGAAAACCGTAGTCTGGCAGACCATTAACGTCGAGAACGAGTGTCACTACTGCGTTCCCGCGCATACTGGCATCGCCAAGATGATGAAAGTTTCAGATGAAATTACAAACGCCTTGCGTGATGAAACGCCGTTACCCAATGCCAAGCTTGAGGCGTTGCGTACTTTTACTCTGCAAATGATGAATACACGCGGCAATGTGACCGACGAACAGCTCCAAACCTTTTTTGACGCAGGCTATTCTCATCGCGCGGTTCTGGATGTGGTTCTCGGTTTGGCACAAAAGACAATGTCGAACTACGTCAATCACATGGCAAAAACGCCCGTTGACGAGGTCATGCGCGGCTTTTTGTGGGACCGCAAAGTTAGCGAGCCAGCTTAATCGCTTACGACAGAGCCGTCGCTGCTTTCGGTTACTACTAACTTTTGGGCTCGATCACCCAGCTCTGCAAACAGCTCAGGTCCGGTACCCGTCATCCAGGCCTGAGCACCTAACGCACAGATTTCGTCATACAATGCGGCACGCCGATCCGCGTCAAGATGTGCGGCAACTTCATCCAGCAGAACCATGGGTGGTGCGCCGACCATCGCGGCCAATGCCCTTGCATTGGAAAGTATCAAGGATACCAATAAAGCCTTTTGTTCACCCGTCGAGCAATCCTTGGCTGGCACACCCTTGCTTGCATACACACCATATAGATCGGACCGATGCGGACCAATCAGAGTCCTCCCTGCGGCTAAATCCCGAGATCGGTTATCGGCTAAGGCATCAAAAAAGGCCTCTACAGTCTCAGGCATAACCCCGTCGCTTTGAACAAGTTCCAATTCTGCCGAAGGGAATGCTGTTTCAGCCTGAACTTGGGCAGCACGCAAATGATCCAAAGCCGCCAAACGCGCTAAGTGGATTTGCAGACCGCTTTCAGCCATTTGCGCTTCTAGCGCTGAATACCAATGAGCGTCGTGCACTTGCTCTTTCAAAAGGCGGTTGCGTTCCCTCATTGCCTTTTCATAAACCAAAGAAGCTTCGGCGTGGGACGGATCAAAACTTAGCACAATCCGGTCCAGAAAGCGCCGCCGACCCTCTGCACCTTCGATCCACAACCGGTCCATTGCAGGTATGAGCCATACAACCCGCGCCAACTTGCCAAGGTCAATTTGACTTGCCGCCTTGTCATCAATCCGAACCTGCCGTGCCGCGCCGCCTTGAGACCAGGTTTCTATACGGTAACGCCTCCCTTGGACATCCAACACTCCCTGCAGCTTCCAGCCTATTTCCTCGGGCCGTCTAGCCATGTCCGCAGCGCTGGCCCGGCGCATACCGCGTCCCGGCGAAATGAGCGAAACCGCTTCAAGAATATTGGTTTTGCCAGCCCCATTCGCGCCGTACAATACAATTGGGCGACCATCCAGCGAAAGTTGCGCCAGCTTGTGCGACCGAAAATGGGAAATTGTAAGCTCGGTCAGGGCCAGTCCCATGACCCCTCCCTTCCTGTCCTTAAGTTCACCTCCAACGGAGGCAAAACGCACAAACGGGATCAGACGCGCATTGGCATGACCACGTAAACAGCGCTTTGATCATTGCCTTCGCGCATCAGCGTCGGGTCACCAGCCGAGTTGAACATGAATACAGCATTCTCGCGATCAACCTGTGATGCGATTTCAAGCAGGTATTTGGCATTAAACCCAATCTCCAACCGCTCATCGCCATAAGCCACTGCTAACTCTTCCTCGGCTGCGCCGCTGTCTGGTGCGTTGACCGACAAAACCAGCTTGTCACTTTCCAACTGCAACTTTACGGCACGAGACCGTTCCGACGAAACTGTCGCTACGCGGTCAACAGCCTGAGCAAATTCCGCAGCATCTACTTCTAGCTTGCGCGTGTTGCCTTGCGGGATAACACGGGTGTAGTCGGGGAAAGTGCCGTCAATCACCTTCGAAGTCAGCGTGATTTCTGGCGTGGCAAAACGAACTTTGGTTTCGCTGACGGACACTGCAATGTCCATCTCATCGTCTTCCAACAGCTTTCGCAGCTCACCCACGGTTTTGCGCGGCACAATGACACCCGGCATGTCCGCAGCGCCATCTGGCAGATCCGCGTCGATACGCGCAAGGCGATGACCATCAGTGGCCACGCAGCGCAGAACCTTGCCTCCGTCAAACCCGTCAGCCACATGCATGTAGACGCCATTCAGGTAATACCGCGTCTCTTCTGTCGAGATGGCGAATTTGGACTTGTCGAACAACCTGCGCAACAAGGCAGCAGATGCCGTGAAGTTCGAATGATATTCTGAGGACGCCATCACGGGGAAATCTTCTTTCGGCAATGTCGCCAAAGAAAAGTTCGAACGGCCCGCTTCGACAGTCAGCCGCCCGGCCGCGCTATCTGCGGTAAGGGTCACCAAAGCGCCGTCGGGCAGCTTTCGCACAATTTCATGCAGTGTAGTTGCGGCTACCGTCGTTGCACCGGCTTTTTCAACCTGTGCGGGCGCCTTGTCCACAACCTCGATATCCAGATCGGTGGCCCGAAATTGAACTTGATCGCCTTCGGCCTCGATAAGCACATTAGCAAGGATCGGAATTGTGTTGCGGCGCTCGACAACCGATTGGGCCTGTGAAACAGCCTTGAGTAGGGTGCCACGTTCGATGCTGATCTTCATACCCTCAATTCCTCTGACTTACGTGGTGAACTAGGCGGGACTGGCACGTTAGCGGTTCCACCCTGAGGCACAAGCATTTTTTATGGGTTTCTGGTTTGGAATACGCGATGCGTCAAGGCCCCATGGTCCATTCGCCACAGTTCGTTCATGCTCGTGGACAATTGTTCACAAAAAAAACGCCCCGGAACAAAAATACCGGGGCGCTGTGAAAATAAACTTGGATTCAGGCTTCCAGGGAACGGCGCAGCATCTCAACGTCTTCAGCAATCTGACCGTCCGTCAGTTTCAACTCTTCGATACGTTTTACACCATGCATGACTGTGGTGTGGTCACGCCCGCCAAACCGTCGACCTATTTCGGGTAAAGAGCGACTGGTCAGTTGCTTACACAAATACATGGCGACTTGGCGCGGACGTGCGTAGGATCGCAGACGCTTGGGACCGATGATGTCGGACATACGGATGTTGTAGTACTCTGACACCTTGCGCTGAATTTCCTCGACCGTGATCTTGCGCTCGGACGCGCGCAGCACATCGGCCAGACAGTCTTGCGTCAATTCCATGTCGATCTCACGTCCCACCAACGAGGCGAATGCGAACAGGCGGGTTAACGCACCTTCGAGAACGCGGACATTGGTTGAGATTCGATGGGCAAGAAACTCAAGAACGCCATCGGCTATGGTCAAGTCGGAATATGTACTGCTGTACTGCTGTACTTTGTTCTGCAGTATGCCAAGCCGCAATTCGTAATCGGTCGGATGCAGATCGACCACCAATCCGCACTGCAAGCGTGATTTCACGCGCTCTTCAAGATCTTTGATCTCGCCCGGCGCTCGGTCAGCTGAGATAATAATTTGCTTGTTCTGGTCAACCAGCGCATTGAATGTATGAAAAAATTCCTCTTGGGTTGAATCTTTTCCCGCAATAAATTGCACGTCGTCAACCATCAAAACGTCGACGGAACGGAACAGATGTTTGAAATCCATCATCCGTCGTTCCCGCAAAGCCTGAACAAACCTGTACATGAACTGCTCAGCCGACAAGTAAAGCACGTTCAGTTCCGGGCGCCGGGTTTTCAGCTCCCAAGCTATGGCGTGCATCAAGTGTGTTTTACCAAGGCCAACTCCACCATAAAGTACCAAAGGGTTGAAAGTGACCGGTCCGCCTTCGGACACACGACGAGCGGCTGCATGAGCCAGTTCGTTTGGTTTGCCAACCACAAAACTGTCAAAGGTAAAACGCGCATCCAAAGGAGCTGCCTGCAAAGCCTCTAATACATTTGGTGCCGTTTCGGGCGCAGAAACCGCTGCCGTAGTCGTGACTGTCGGCTTCGTCTCAGCAATCTGAACAGGGCGAACCGAAGAATTTGCGGCCGTCTGGAACGCCAGCCGCTGTACGGACTCTCCAGACGTGTTTAGTTCGTAAAGAATCAGATCAGCAAAGTTCTGACTTACATAGTTGCCCATAAAGTTGGTCGGAACGGAAAAAATGGCCACGCCATCCTGTAACTCTTGGAACTCCAGCGGTTCAATCCAGGTGGTAAAGTTGTTTCGACCGACGGCCTTGAGCAACTTGCTGCGCAGTTGCCCCCATTTCTCTTGTGTCATACGTCGCCTCACGCATCCCATTCTTTATTGGCCTGTCGGCCTTATTAATACGCTCCGGTTTCCCGGTTTCCTGCACAAGGGTACCATTCGCCAAACCGGACCGGTTTGACGGGCAGAGCTCGGATCATCAGCGCAATCAAAACCTGTCCAACCCAACAACGGGCCGGCCTGGAAGCCAGGCTGCGCACCACAATCCAATTTTTCGACAGGGCCTAGAATCGTCGGAATTCCGAGATCCGCAGCAGATCGTCCGTCCGGCAATAGCCGATTTTCGAACATTCGTCCCTGAAACCGCCCTGATGCCCGTCAGATCGATTTTAGAAACAGCCTGTCCCCCCAAGCGAGTGAATCGCTGAATCAGTGGTAGCAAGAGGTCATGGGTCCCGGCAATGAAACTTCGATATTGACTCGGGTCTGAGGCAGAAAGAATCTCTTGGCTTCTGGAAGGCGCGGTATTCCGGCAACAGTAAAAAAGGACGCCGCTACCCGCGACGCCCTTAAAATTAGATCAGCCTTATTGACCTGAGTTGGGTTCAATCCCGTTGGGTTAGCCCAACGCTTTCACACGCGCCGACAGGCGCGACATTTTACGTGATGCGGTATTTTTATGGAAAACACCCTTGGTTACTCCGCGCATCAGCTCTGGCTGGGCCGCACGCAGAGCGGCGGTTGCTGCGTCCTTATCACCGGATGCGATTGCTTCTTCTACTTTACGCAAATAAGTGCGAATGCGCGAACGACGAGCTTTGTTGATTGCAAAACGCTTCTCGTTCTGACGAGCACGCTTCTTTGCCTGGGGCGAATTTGCCATGTGTCTTTGACCTTTTATCGGTACGTTTATTCTGTTTTGCGCGCCACGGAATGTCCGTACCAGGTCATCGATCACGAGTGTGAGTCGGGCCAGAGCGGGCCGCACGCGCATGTATAGCGGCGGTCACTAGCTGACTTTTCGGGGTTTGCCAAGCCGATTCTTACATTAAGGCCGATGATGTTTTGTATGCGGGAACCGCGAGAGGCATTGTTCGCCCTGCCGGATTATTTGTCGCGGAACTGAGCTGTACGTTTTTCCAAAAACGCAGCCATGCCTTCCTTTTGATCTTCAGTCGCAAACATAGAATGGAAAACCCTTCGTTCGAACAGCATCCCTTCGCTCAGCGGCAATTCGTAGCTTCGATTAACCGCTTCCTTAGCGGCGATCGCTGTCAGTTGGGATTTTTCCGCGATCTTTTGGGCCGCGCCAGTCGCCTCTTCGATCAGCTTTTTGGCGGGTACAACGCGGCTGACAAGTCCTGCGCGCTCAGCTTCTTCGGCATCCATGAATCGACCCGTCAGATTCATGTCCATAGCCTTGGACTTGCCAACAAACCGAGTCAGCCGCTGGGTTCCTCCCAAACCGGCGATAACTCCAAGGTTGATCTCAGGCTGTCCGAACTTGGCCGTGTCCGCCGCAATGATAAAGTCGCACAGCATAGCCAATTCGCATCCTCCGCCCAACGCATAGCCGGCCACCGCGGCGATGATCGGTTTGCGGATGGCGGTCACCCGATCATTGGCATCGGCAAACAGGTTCACGTTGAACACATCAACGTAGCTCATGTCCGACATCTCTTTGATGTCAGCGCCGGCGGCAAATGCTTTGTCCGATCCTGTAATAACGATACAGCGCACTTTGTCGTTGCTGTCCGCCTCTTCCAACGCAGTACACAATTCATCCAACAACTGGGTGTTAAGCGCATTCAACGCATCTGGTCGGTTGAGTTTGATAAGGGCGACGTGGTCTTCGATTTCGACGATGATCGTCTCAAAAGCCATGAGGTGTAAGCTTCCGGTTGTTCCGTTCAAATACGATTCCTTACCACGCGAATTCGCCGGATCAAGTCATCTTTGACATTTTGCACAGTAAAAGGACGAGCGACCAGACTGGATGATTCTCTTGATTATTGACCCACATCCTGCCGTCCGGCACAGCTCTCCTTCCCTTCCGTAAACGTCAAAGCTGTGCTGGAAATATCCAAGCTCTCCATTAGCTTGGCGGAAATCACGCAACGATGAACCACCCGCGTCAATTGCCTCTTGCAGCACTTGGCGAATAACCGGAACCAACGCCGCGACACGAGACGCAGAAATCTGGCCAGCTTTGCGACGTGGCGACACTCCTGAGCGATAAAGAGCCTCACAAACGTAGATATTCCCCAATCCGGCAACGATTCCCTGATCCAGTAGCGCGGATTTAACCGGAGAGTTTTTATCTTTGAAAGCATCTATGAGGTGTTGTTCGTGGAAATCGTTGCCCAACGGCTCGGGCCCAAGAACCGACAAAAGTTTGTGCTCTTCAGCTGTCGCCGTGGGAAAGAGGTCCATTGCTCCAAACCGGCGCGGGTCATTGAATGTGACACGAGCTCCGTTTGCCATATGAAAGACGACATGGTCGTGCTTTTCGGGCATTGGATGCTCATGCACGAAATGGCCCAGGGGATCGCCAGACACGGTCATCCGTCCCGACATACCCAGATGGATCAGAAGTGTTTCGCCGCTGCTGAGATCGCCAAGAATGTATTTCGACCTCCGTCGCAAGCTATCTATTCGCTGCCCAGCCAGCCGATCGGCCATACGATCGGGAAAAGGCCAGCGCAGATCAGGGCGATTCACCTCTGCCCTTTGGATGACCACACCTTCCATGGCTAGAGTCAGGCCGCGTCTTACAGTCTCGACCTCGGGCAATTCCGGCATTACACGGCTCCTATTCCAAAGGGCCGCATTGTGCCCAGGTTCCAGTGCCCTATAACAGAAACGAAATTCGAAAAACGGCAAGGCTAATGTCCGACAACAGCGACAAGACCACTCATTTCGGGTTCGAGACCGTCCGCGAGGCTGAAAAGTCCGGTCGTGTTCAGGGCGTATTCAACTCTGTGGCGTCAAAATACGATGTAATGAACGACGTCATGTCCATGGGTATCCATCGCGTGTGGAAAGACGCTATGATGGACTGGCTTGCGCCGCGTCCCGGCCAACACCTATTGGACGTTGCCGGAGGCACCGGAGATATTTCGTTCAGGTTCCTGAAACGCGCAGGCCACGGCCACGCCACCGTTCTTGACCTCACCGAACCGATGCTGATCGAGGGTCGCCAACGAGCCGAAGCCGATCAGATGGCTGACAGCCTAAGTTGGGTGGTTGGTGATGCGATGGCACTGCCATTCGAAGACAACTCGTTTGATGTCTACACGATTTCCTTCGGCATCCGAAACGTGACCCGTCCGCAAGACGCGCTGAACGAAGCATTCCGAGTTTTGAAACCCGGTGGTCGACTTATGGTGCTGGAATTCAGCCAATTGCCGAACGACGGGCTTCAGAAACTCTATGACCTCTACAGTTTCAATGTCATTCCACGCATGGGCAAACTGATCGCCAATGATTACGACAGCTATCAGTATCTAGTGGAATCGATCCGAAATTTCCCGGATCAAGAGACGTTTTTGGAAATGGTCCGAGCCGCCGGATTTGAAAACGCAAAATACCGTAACCTTAGCCTGGGCATCGCTGCGCTGCATTCAGGATGGAAAATCTGACGTATGCGTGGACCCCACAACATAATCCGCCTGATCCGGACAGGCGCCACTCTGGAGCGTACAGGCGCGATGAACGTTGTGTTGGACGCATTCGAGGCTCCGAGAGCCGTTCGGTTTATTGCTCACACCCTTGGAAAACCATTTCAATGGCTGGGATACAAGGGCGATCCGGATATGCCGCCCGCAACCCGTGCGTTAACCGCGTTGGGTCCGGCTTATATCAAATTCGGGCAAGTATTGTCCACGCGGCCAGACGTTGTCGGCAACGAACTGGCTGAACAATTACGCGTCCTTCAGGACAAACTCCCCCCATTTTCACAAGCCGAAGCGATGGCCGAAGTTGAAAAAGAACTTGGCCAACCCATTGCCGAGATTTTTAGTGAGTTCAGCGAACCAATCGCTGCGGCCTCTATTGCTCAGGTTCACAAAGCCAAGCTGGTGGCCACCGGCGAAGACGTAGCCGTCAAGGTTCTACGTCCAGGCATCGAGCGGGCTTTTCGCAAGGATGTGGATGCATTCTATTTCGCCGCGCGCATTGTGCAGCTTTTTGCCCCAGGGGCACGCCGCTTGCGTCCTATGGAGGTGATCGAACATTTTGATGGAGTGGTTCGTGGCGAACTGGATCTTAGGCTGGAAAGCTCGGCCGCTTCTGAATATGCGGCCAATACCAAAAACGACTCCGGATTTTGGCTCCCTCCAGTTGTCTGGTCCCTATCCGCGCGCCGTGTGATGACACTCAGTTGGGCAGACGGTATCGCTTTGGGCGAAAACGGCGCATTGGACGCAGCGGGTCATGACCGCCGAGATTTGGCTGAACGCGTTTTGCGCCTGTTCCTGTTGCACGCTCTGCGCGATGGGTATTTTCATGCCGACATGCATCAGGGCAATTTAAAAGTCGCTGCCAACGGCGACATCATCGCCTACGACTTTGGAATCATGGGTCACATCGACGAATATACCCGTCGGGTTTACGCGGAAATACTCTTTGGGTTCATCCGGCGAGACTATAAGCGTGTAGCTGAAGTACATTTCGAAGCAGGCTATGTGCCGGCCAATCAGGATGTAGACGAATTTGCCCGCGCCCTGCGCGCGGTGGGCGAACCGATCTTCGGTATGGACGCATCTCATATCTCCATGGGGCGTCTCCTGAATTACCTGTTCGAAGTGACGGAACGCTTTGGTATGGAAACACGGACGGAATTAATACTGTTACAGCGTACCATGGTCGTCGTAGAAGGCGTAGCGCGTTCGCTCGACCCACATATGAACATTTGGGAAGTCGCTCGCCCGGTCGTCGAAGATTATATCAAGCAATCTATTGGCCCTCGCGCTGCAATTCGCGATCTGGGCAAAACAGCAATGGTTCTGGCCCGGTTCGGTCCTCGCTTGCCTGCATTGGTGGAAAACGCCCTTATCGCGCAGACACAAAAGGATGAACCGCAGCGATCGCAATTGTTGATTGCATGGGTTCCTGCATTGATCGGCGCTATCGCAGGCGCAACGCTTGTGCTGGTACTTAACGCGATCAGTTAAAGATCAAATGGCTGCTACGTTTGAAGCTGAAGAGATCATAGTCTCTCAATGGCGATCGCGATACCCTGACCGCCACCTATACACATTGTGATCAATCCTTTGGAACCACCTGTACGCTCAAGCTCATACAGTGCTTTCAATGTGATGATTGCTCCGGTCGCCCCCACTGGGTGACCCAATGCAATTGCGCCTCCATTTGGGTTTACCTTACCAGCGTCCAAACCCAGCTCCTGGTTGACGGCCAAGGCCTGAGCCGCAAATGCCTCATTGCTTTCGATTACGTCGAAATCCTCGATGACCAAACCCGTTTTCTTAAGCAGGTTCTGAACTGCGGGAACCGGGCCGATTCCCATAACTTCGGGTCTTACACCGGCATGGGCGTAACCCAGCACGCGTGCCTTGGGTTTCAACCCGGCTTTCTCCGCCGCAACAGCAGTCGCCAAGACAATGGCAGCAGCACCATCATTGATCCCGGATGCATTGCCTGCCGTCACTCGACCGTCTTTCTTAAAGACAGGGCGCAACCCTGCCAATGCCTCGGTCGTCGTCGCTTTTGGGTGTTCATCAACTTTGAATTCCACCATTTCTCGTTTTACCTTGACCTGTACTGGAGCAATTTGACTGTCAAAGTTACCGGCCTCGATTGCAGCGGCAGCGCGAGTCTGGCTGGTCAAAGCAAATTCATCCATTTGCTCTCGGCTGATCTGGTGCTCGTCAGCGACATTCTCGGCTGTCACACCCATATGTCCTGTCCCAAACGGACAGTTCAGCGCTCCCAGCATCATATCCAATGAGGTGACATCGCCCATTTTTGCACCCCAACGCGCCTGCGGTACGATATATGGGCTGCGCGACATACTCTCGGCCCCACCAGCAACTGCGAACTCGGCATCACCCATTGTTAAGGACTGAACAGCCGATACGATCGCCTGCGCGCCGGAACCGCAAAGACGGTTAACATTCATAGCAGGAGTTCCATTCGGTATTCCTGCCTGAATTGCCGCGACGCGGGACAGGTACATGTCACGCGGCTCAGTATTGATCACGTGACCAAAGACGACGTGCCCAATCTGACCGCCTTCCACCCCAGACCGCTCCATCGCTGCTTCTGTTGCAACAGTCGCCAAGTCGATTGGCGCAGTCGAAGCCAACGCTCCGCCGAAAGTTCCGATTGCCGTACGGGCACCGTCCAAAATTACGATATCGGTCATGGATCGCTCCTCCTGAAATTGGGTACAGTATGCACTCTGTTCGTGGGCATGTCCTCTGAGACGTGCCGTCACAGGTGGAATTGACATTTGCACCGACAGCGCCCATCAAATTCCGTCATGACGGATAACTCTGACGATATCCTGACGCGCCTCCCGGCACGCCTGAAAGAAGCGCGCCGAGCCAAAGGCCTGTCTCTGGAAGCGGTTGCTAACCTCAGCGGTGTATCCCGTTCCATGGTCAGCCAGATCGAACGCGGTGAGAGCAGCCCTACGATTTCTACGCTTTGGAATTTGACACGTGCATTACAAGTCGATTTCGCCGGGCTATTAGATGACGCCAAGGCCACCGATCAAATCGAGGTTCTCAGAAAGTCCGAAGTGCCCAGTATTGATAATATGGGGCAGAACTGCTGCATCCGCATATTATCGCCGCCCGAGGAAGCTGGGGGCCATGAGGTCTATGACATCCAGTTCGACGATAACGGAGCTTTGAATAGTCAGCCGCACACACGTGGCGCACAAGAACAGCTGACAGTTTTGGAAGGTTCCGTGCACGTAAATTCTGGTGCTGCCAAGATGGTGCTGCACCAGGGTGATACGGCCCGTTACGCTGCTGATGTTTCCCACTCGATTTCTTCTGCGGGTGGCCCAGCCAGAGTTTTTCTGATCGTCAAAAACGCCTGATGCCGACCAATTTCCGTCTTTACGGATTATTTTCCGTAATTTCGCATTTCTCCTATTTGGGAATTTTCTCCGCTATGTTAGAAACACGACTCAGTAAAAGGAGATCGCCATGGCAGATGCATTCCTGTCCCACATCACGGACACACTCGCGCAAATCCAAGCTGAAGGATTGTACAAACGCGAACGAATGATCACCTCGCCACAGGGCGGCGAAATCACTGTGGGTGGTAAGCAAGTTATCAATTTGTGCGCCAACAACTATCTGGGTCTTGCTGATCATCCCGCGTTGATCGATGCAGCCACGAATGCAATGGGCCCCAAAGGGTTCGGCATGGCCTCAGTCCGGTTTATATGCGGTACGCAGGATATCCACCGTGAGTTGGAGCAGAAGCTGGCAAGTTTCCTGAATAAGGACGACTCGATCCTTTTCGCAGCCTGCTTTGACGCTAATGGCGGGCTATTTGAACCTTTATTAGGCCCCGAAGATGCCATCATATCAGACAGTTTGAACCACGCGTCGATCATCGACGGAATTCGGTTGTGCAAGGCCAAGCGGTATCGGTATCTGAACAACGATATGAACGATCTTGAGGCGTGGCTGAAACAAGCACGGGAAGATGGCGCGCGGCACATAATGATCGCCACCGATGGTGTATTCTCGATGGACGGATACCTGGCGAACCTACCCAAAATCCGAGAACTGGCAGACAAGTACAATGCTATCGTCATGGTTGATGACTGCCATGCAACGGGTTTTATGGGTCCAAACGGAGCGGGTACTCCGGATCACTTTGGCATTGAAGTGGATATACTCACAGGAACTTTGGGCAAGGCACTAGGAGGAGCGATCGGCGGTTATATCGCCGGGCCGCAGCCAGTCATCGACCTGCTGCGGCAGCGGGCGCGGCCCTATTTGTTTTCCAACTCGCTGCCGCCATCCATCGTCGCCGCTGGGCTTGAGGCTATCCGCCTGGTTCAAGAGGGCGAATTCCTGCGTTCCCAATTGTTTGGAAACGCCAAATATTGGCGCGCCGGGTTGGAAAAATTGGGTTTTGACCTTTTGCCGGGCGAACATCCGATCATTCCAGTAATGTTGGGCGAAGCCAACCTCGCCCAAGAGATGGCGTCGCGACTTTTTGATGAAGGCGTATATGTCTCAGGATTTTTCTTTCCTGTCGTTCCACGAGGGCAGGCGCGGATAAGAACACAGATGAACGCGGCACTCACAAGGGACGAACTGGACCGGGCGTTACGGGCTTTTGGTAAGGTCGGCAAAGAGCTGGGGATAATCTGATGCACGCAAACACGATGAAGGCTTTGGAAAAGTCTCTACCAGCAGAAGGTTTGTGGATGGTGCAGGCTCCGGTCCCCGAGATCGGACCAGACGAAGTGCTGATCCGCGTCAACAAAACTGGGATTTGCGGGACCGATATCCACATCTGGAATTGGGATGAATGGGCAGAGCACACTGTACCGATACCAATGATCACTGGCCATGAATTCGCTGGTGAGATCGTAGAAATTGGGCGCAATGTAACCGGGTTGGAAATTGGTCAACGCTGTTCAGGTGAAGGGCACTTAATTGGCACCGACAGCAGACAAAGTCGCGCAGGTAAATTTCACCTGGACCCTGGCACGCGCGGGATCGGCGTGAATGAACAGGGGGCTTTCGCCGAATATCTCAAGTTGCCCGCGTTTAACGTCGTTCCTCTGCCTGATGATATTTCTGATGATATCGGGGCCATTCTAGACCCGCTTGGAAACGCTGTACACACTGCCCTGAGCTTCGATTTGTTGGGTGAAGATGTTCTGATTACCGGCGCAGGTCCAATCGGTATAATGGCTGCTGCCGTCGCCCGACATGCAGGCGCGCGTCATGTGGTGATAACTGACATTAATCCAGACCGCCTAAAGCTTGCTAACTATGTTGTACCGAACTTACGCGCGGTGAATGTTAGCCAAGAAGACCTTCAAGATGTAATTGCGGAACTTGGCATGACCCAAGGTTTCGATGTTGGCTTGGAAATGTCAGGCTCACAGGCAGCATTGGATCAGATGGTCGAGGCGATGGTGATGGGCGGCAAAATCGCGTTGCTGGGTATTCCGCCGGGCAAATCTCCGGTGGATTGGTCACGTATCGTTTTCAAGGCAATCACTATCAAAGGAGTTTACGGGCGGGAAATGTTCGAGACCTGGTACAAAATGATTGCCATGCTTCAGAATGGGTTGGACGTGTCCCGCGTAATAACCCACCGATTTGCCGTAGACGATTTCGCTAAAGGATTTGAAGCAATGAAGTCCGGGCAATCCGGAAAGGTTGTTCTAGACTGGACTTGATACGTAACCTTAGACAAGCCGAAATTTGAATTCCGACATCTAAGCAGAGAACGTTTGAGACAAGTCTTTAAAAAGCCAAAAACTATTCGGCTTCTCTAATCTGGTTGATCAGATGTGGAATGCGAATTCTCTCAATAGTATTTCGCTTTTTTACCCACGGTCCTTGAGTTGTGCTTTTCTAATGTCTTTAACGTGTGTGCAATGGAGTCTTAGATTGGGGGGCACACCCAAAATGCTATATCGAGGGTTTTCTAAAGCAGAACTGGACCGGGAATACGCACCGAGTTCGATGATAGGAGGCGATCTGACGCCCTATATCACAAGTTTCGCTGCGCTTAGTGCTCAGGCACGGGTGAATTTGTCCGTTCAGGAAAACCTCGCCTACGGTGAAAAAGCCGAGCAAGTGCTCGATTTTTTTCCTTCGGCGGTCGAGGATGCACCGTTGCATGTCTTCATACACGGGGGCTACTGGCAAGCCCTCAGCCAGCGTGAATCGGCAATGATGGCCCCAGCGCTGCATGAAAACGGTCAGGCTTTTGCAGCGCTGAACTATACACTGGCGCCGTTTGCACGCATGGGTCAGATGGTCACGGAATGCCGGGATGCTCTGCTTTGGCTTGCTTCGCAAAGCAAATCTTTGGGTTTTGATCCGGCTAATGTTACCCTGTCCGGCCATAGCGCCGGTGCGCATCTCGTTTCTATGGTCATGGCAACGTCTTCGAACGAATTAGCTCAGGCAGGTTTACGCGTGCGAAATGTAATACTGATCAGTGGTATTTACGATCTGGAACCAATCAGCCTTACGCCAGTTAACGACCCCCTTCAATTGAGCAAGACCGAGGTGCACGACCTATCGCCCTGCCTGAACCTGCCTCTACCGGGTCCACGATACCGGGTAACAGTTGCCGAGCGCGACACATCTGAATTCATTCGACAAAGCCGCGACTACGCCGAGCTTTTACGCAAGGCCGGCCATGCCGTTAGCTTTGATCTGCAGCAAGGAAAAAATCATTTCGACATCGTTCTACCTTCGTACAGTTTTCTGTCTCATAGGACCGATTAGCCACTTTACCGAAAAAAACAGCGGCCCTAAGGACCGCTGCTTCGAACTCTCATCGCGTCGCTCGCTTAGTCAAGCGTGCGAGTTACTTCTTCGCGTTCGAAAATCTCGATGACGTCACCAGCTCGGATATCGTCATAGTTTTCGAATGCCATACCGCATTCCTGACCGGATTGAACTTCCGCCACTTCGTCCTTGAAACGCTTCAGCGTCTTGAGCGTGCCCTCGTGGATTACCACATTGTCGCGCAGTAGGCGTACACCTGCCGACCGGCGTGCCACACCTTCTGTAACCAAACAGCCCGCGACCTTGCCGACACCAGTAACCTTGAAGACCTCTTTGATCTCGGCGTAACCGATGAATTTCTCACGAATCTCTGCGCTTAGCAGACCTGATGCAGCGGCTTTAACATCGTCCACTAGATCATAAATCACCGAGTAGTAACGGATTTCCACACCTTTTTGGTTCGCGGTATTTCGCGCAGAAGCATTGGCACGGACGTTAAAACCAAAGATTGGTGCACCTGAAGCTTCGGCAAGTCCAACATCCGTCTCGGTGATAGCACCGACACCAGAATGCAGGACTCGTACACGCACTTCTTCGTTACCGATTTTCTCCATTGCCTGAACAATGGCTTCGGCAGAACCTTGAACGTCAGCTTTCATCAGAATGGGCAATTCGGTGACGTTTTCGTCTTCTTTGGCTTTCTGCATCAGTTGTTCAAGGGTGGTCGCGGCACCGGCGGCAGCTCGCTTGTCTTTTGCGGCCTGCTCACGATAGGCTGCGATTTCGCGTGCCTGCGCTTCGGTTTCAGTCACATTCAGAACATCACCCGCTTCAGGGGTGCCGTTGAGACCCAAAACTTCAACCGGGACAGAAGGCCCTGCCTCTTTGACGCGCTCTCCCTTATCGTTGATCAAAGCGCGGACCTTACCGTACTGCTCGCCAACAACAAAGATATCGCCCTGACGCAGTGTACCATTCTGAACCAGAACGGTAGCTACGGGGCCACGACCCACGTCCAGTTGCGCCTCGATCACGGCGCCTTGCGCTGCCCGATCTGGATTGGCTTTGAGTTCCAGAATCTCGGCCTGCAGTGCAATAGCTTCCAGCAGTTCATCGAGGCCTTGGCCCGTAATCGCTGAAACTTCAACGTCCTGAACCTCACCCGACATCTTTTCGACGATGACCTCGTGTTGCAACAGGTCCGTTCGCACCTTGTCCGGGTTCGCCTCGGGCTTGTCGATCTTGTTGATCGCAACAATCATCGGGACACCAGCCGCTTTGGCATGATTGATCGCCTCGATGGTCTGCGGCATCACCGCGTCATCAGCAGCAACAACCAAAACGACGATATCCGTCACCTGAGCCCCGCGCGAGCGCATCGACGTAAATGCCGCGTGGCCCGGCGTGTCAAGGAATGTCAGTGTGACACCATCATCAGTTTTTACCTGATAGGCACCGATATGCTGCGTGATACCACCAGCTTCACCAGCCACAACCCGGGCGTCGCGGATGGCGTCCAGCAGCGAGGTCTTACCATGGTCAACGTGACCCATGATCGTAATCACAGGCGGACGCGGTTTGAGATCCTTATCTGCGTCTTCAACTTCCTTAATGACGTCTTCGACGTCCGAATCAGAGACGCGGGTGACCTTGTGACCAAACTCTTCGATGATCAGTTCCGCAGTGTCTGCATCGATGGTTTGGTTCTGCGTCACCATCATACCCATCTGCATCAACGACTTAACCACATCGGCGACTCGTTCAGCCATCCGGTTGGCCAACTCGGAAACCATGATCGCCTCAGGCAGCTGAACATCACGGATTACCTTTTCCCGCTCGACCGTACCGCCCATAGCTTTTTGACGAGCGCGCTCCTGCTTTCGCTTCATTGATGCCATGGAACGTTGGCGACTGCCTTCGCCGCTGGTCGCCTGTCCCAGTGTCAGCTTACCCGAGCGGCGGTTGTCCTCTCGGCCTTTACGTGACCCGCGCTGCTCTCGTTCGCGATCTTGCTTGCGCGACGCCGAAGCCGGTGCCGGTTTGCTCGATGGCGCCCTGGCCGCCTTAGGCTCTTCTGGCGGCGGAGCTGCAGCAGCAAGCTTAGCTGCTTCCTCGGCCTCTTTTCGGCTACGCTCTTCCTCTTCGGCCTTTGCCCGAGCGCGCTCTTCAGCTTCACGCTGTTCGCGTTCCTTGGCCTCTTGTTCGGCGCGACGGCGGGCACGTTCTTCCTCGCGCGCTTTTTCCTCGGCCTCACGTGCGGCGACCTCTTCAGCCTCTCTTGCTTTGGCCGCTTGCAGCGCCTTCATGCGGCGTGCCATTTCCGCATCGGAAATTCCCGCAGGTCGACGCGATGGGTCACCCGAAGGTGCGGCGCCAGCACCGGGCTTGGTCGCGCCCGGCTTGGGAACCACGACGCGTTTGCGCTTGGTTTCCACCACGACATTCTTGGTCCGTCCATGGCTGAAACTTTGTTTCACATTTCCGGGACGTGCCCCGCCACGCAGACCCAATGTCTTTTTGCCGTCATTATCGCTCATAAAGCTTCTTACCCTTCCGAGCGGCCGCTGCCGCCGTCATCCTTTTCGCGCAAACCGCGCAAGCGCTGCGCTTCCTCTACAACACGTTTGGCGAGTCCGCCAGAGGCGAGCGCCGCATGAATCACAGTTTGGCGCCCAAATGCCTGCCCTAACTCGTCCGCAGTCAACCAGCCGATGTAATTTCCAAAGTGCGGAGTGCTTAATTTTGACTTTCCGCGCCCCGATCCATCGGCAGCCTGAATCAGCACCTGAGCTTCTTCCCTGTCCAGCCAGGTCTTGACCTTTTCGTATCCTGCGACCGCATCGCCAGACTTTCGGGCGAGGCTCAGCAATTCAATAACCCGGCGCAACACTTGACGTTCCACTTCGGCCGTTAGGTCGTTCGGTATGCCAACCTGCGCCTTAAAACCTCGGGCAAACAACTTTTTGCCCACAGCCTTGTCCAAGGCGACCCGGTCAGCGGCTACGTAGACACCACGTCCCGGCAGCTTGGACGCGACATCCGGATAAACCTGACCATCCGGTCCCGTCACAAATCGGATCAACCCATATTTTGGCTGTACTTCGCCAGTCGCAATGCACTTGCGCTCGGGTCCGTCAGACCGATCTTTATGGACGCCGCCGCGACCCATTCGCACCATCCGAGGCCTGAAATCAGGCCTCTGCCTCCTCTTCGACTGCTTCGCCTTCTTCCGCGACCTGCTCCAACTCGGCTGGATCAACCCAACCCAACATGATCCGCGCAGTCATCACCAAATCCTGAGCCTCTTCCAGCGTAACGCCAAAAGGTTCCAAGACACCGTCATCCTTGATGCGCTCTCCATCGACAGTTGTCCAACCGCCTGCCAATTCCCAATCCGCGCACGTTGCGAAGTCTTCCAAATTCTTCACATCGTCCTTGGCCAGCGCTTCTACCATCTGGGGTGTCAGCCCTTCGAATTCAATAAGGCTATCCTCGGCACCCAAAGCTCGAGCAGCATCCAAAGCCGCTTTGGCCTGAGCCTCAAGGAATTCACGCGCTCGGGTCTGCAGTTCCTGCGCGGTTCCTTCATCTACACCGTCGATAACCAACAGCTCTTCGATTTCCACATATGCAACTTCTTCAAGATTAGTGAAGCCTTCGGAAACCAACAGTTGGGCAAAGAATTCATCCAAATCCAGGCTGTCCATAAACAATTGGGTACGGGCTTCGAATTCCTTCTGGCGACGCGCCGATTCTTCGGCTTCGGTCATTATGTCGATGTCCAGGCCTGTTAGCTGGCTGGCCAGACGTACGTTTTGACCTCGGCGCCCTATGGCAAGGCTCAACTGTTCCTCGGGGACCACAACCTCGATCTTGCCCGCTTCCTCGTCCAGAACCACTTTGGACACTTCGGCCGGTTGCAGAGCGTTCACCAAGAAGGTTGGCTGATCTTCATTCCAAGGGATGATATCGATCTTTTCGCCCTGAAGTTCATTCACGACCGCCTGAACACGGCTCCCGCGCATACCAACGCAGGCACCGACGGGATCAATGGAACCGTCGTACGAAATAACAGCGATCTTGGCGCGCGATCCGGGATCCCGTGCCACCGCTTTGACTTCGATAATGCCATCATAGATTTCCGGAACTTCCATTTTGAAAAGCTCGGCCATAAACTCTGGCGCTGTACGCGACAGGAAAATCTGGTGCCCTCGGACTTCGCGACGCACTTCTTTTATATAGGCACGTACACGATCATTGGGGCGATAGCTTTCGCGGCCGATCTTGTCATTGCGCCGCAGAACCGCCTCGGCTCCACCAAGGTCAATAATGACATTACCGAATTCTTCGCGTTTAACAGCACCATTGATAATTGTGCCAGCACGATCTTTGAATTCTTCGTATTGGCGATCCCGCTCTGCTTCGCGAACTTTCTGCAGAATGACCTGTTTGGCAGACTGCGCTGCGATCCGCCCCATTTCTACCGGTGGAACTTCCTCGATAAACACATCGCCAACTTCAGGGCTTTCCATATATTGTTTGGCCTGCTCTACAGTAAACTCGGCCTGATAATTTTCAAGCTCGTCGTCCTCAACAACAGTCCGGACCCGAGTAAAGGTTGCTTTACCGGTTTTGCGGTCAATCGATACACGAATGTCCATCTCGGCGCCGTAGCGGCTCTTGGCTGCACGAGCGAGCGATTCCTCCATCGCTTCGACGACCAAACCGGGGTCGATCATCTTTTCGCGTGCCACGGCCTCGGCGGTCTGCAACAGCTCCAGCTGGTTGGCTGACGTAATTGCCATCAGTTCGTCTCCTCTTCGGACCCTTCGGTCTCAATCTCGTCGAAGGCATTTTCGTTCAAGGCGCCGGCGTCCTTGCGCTGGCGCAGCATTTCTTTGATCAGGTCATCGGTCAGAACCAATTTAGCATCGCTGAGCCAATCGAAATTCAGCCCAATAGTGATCACCTCAGACCCTTCCGGGATGTTGATCAAGACCTCTTCCCCTTCGATCCCGGCAAGTTCGCCCTTAAAGCGGCGGCGGCCGTCGATCAGCTCTGAGGTCTCAATCTTGGCCTCATAACCTTCGAACGTCTCAAAATCCTTGAGACGGGTCAGAGGGCGGTCAATGCCGGGGCTGGATACTTCCAGTGTATAAGCGTCAAGTATCGGGTCCTCGACATCCAAAGTCGCGCTGACAGCGTTCGAAATCTCGGCGCAATCGTCCACTTCTATGCCGCCTTCAGGCTTATCGGCCATGATCTGCAAAGTGGTCTGCTTGCCGCTCATCAGGCGAATGCGGACCAGCTCATACCCCAGATCCTCGATCACCGGTGTGATGATCTCGGCCAGTCGCCTATCAATGGCAGCTTTGGCTATCAAGTCGTTAGTCATTCGGTCTTTACCCTTCGGTCGGGCACAAAAAAACGGGCGCGCGGCCCGTCGATCTTTTCCGGTGGAGCCCCGGACCTTAGCCCGACACGCCGCTGTTGAACTTGCATATACGCAGGATAATCCGAGTCTGCAAGGCGAATGTCAGATATTGTTCAACTGCCATCTAATCAGTGTCCGACCACCCTATGTCACGATGCGTTCCATCACAGAAAGGTTTGTTGCCCGATTTGCCACAACGGCACAGAACATATTTGCTTTGACACGCCCCTTTCGCCTGCAAATCGATAGGCGGCTCGACCCCGAGAACCCAATACGGGCCGTCCTTTTGCACCTCGATCTGGGCACGGGCGGCATGCAGATGCTCTCGGGTTTCATCGTCTCCCAAGGCCAAAGCGCCAGAAGGGCAAGCAGATACTACTTCCCGAACTTCTTCGGTGGTTCCGCGGTCTGGTTGAACCCATGGTTTTTGTGAAGGGTTAAAAATGTTGGAGGCCAGACGCCCGCATTCAGCTGCATGCGAGCACAAAAGCGGATTGAAGCTCACGGTCACAGATTCGCCGCGATATCCGATAATCCGGTCGCTGCCAGCTGGGGTTCCTCCACGGCTTTCAAAGCCGACCTTAGAATGTGTTCCATCGCAAAAAGGCTTGTTTGCCGAATGCCCGCAACGGCACAAAGCCATGACTTGTTTAACTTCAATCTCGGATCCATCGGAACCACGCATCGAATGAAGGTTTTTTACAATCAGTGGCCCGTTTTCGCGTTCTTCGACAATGGTTTTATCGGACATGTAAATATCCTCCGCTTACCTGATCAGGTTAGTGATACGTACCTTCTTGTCAATTTTTCAGGGCTTAGGTTTTAGGCCAACCACCATCTTTCAGCCAAGCGGCCGTCGTCCAGCGCTCGACCTTCCCCTACTCGACGTGGCACACCTACGTTGGGCGCAACAGCAAGCGCCGAGTCCGCCTTTGACGGAAAATACCGTAAGCCGCTTACACCGCGCAAATCATTGGGGTCTGGAAAGGCCGCGACGTCCACATAACCGTCGCGCAATGCCTCGGCGCGAACTTGAGCGTCAGGGATTACTATAACCTCAATCGTTTCAGCCCATCCTGCTAAATTGTCTTTGTAGTGCCCCGCAACCCTACGTCCAAGGAAATGGCGCATGTCTTCGGCTCGTTCCACGCTGTAACAACCGGTACCGTTAGCCTCATGCAGTGGCGACACACTTTGACCGCCACGGGTGATGACAAAGCGGCTATCGGCTAGAAGAAACGGTAAGCCTGGATTGGGCTCAACAAGCTCAAGCCGCAAGCTATTGGACGACAAAGCCTCGACTTTCCCAACCTCACTTAACACCACTAAAACATCTTGGATATCCAGAGGTGCGCCGTCGTGAAACAAGACGTCGTCGCGAAGCTGAAAACTCCAAAGCCGCGCCTCGAAGTCAGTTTCCCAACCAGTCGTCAGTTCTCCTCGCAGGGTACCATCGGGGGCGACTTCAGTCAGCGTGTCAAACACAGCACCGCGCGCAACCTGCTCCAGACTGTCATCGCGGGGCACTGCCACACGCAAGGTTCCGCCCTTTTTCGGAATATCCGCAAGTGACGCACCTGTGGCAGCCAGCAAGGCGGCCGCTGCACCGGATGCAAACAACGCTCGGCGATCGATCCGGGTCATGCATCCTCCTCCGCCAAGCGATCCATGATTCGGATCAGTTCAGCACTGATGCCCGGCTCTGAAAGGGCGTGACCTGCATTTCGCACCATTCTCAACTCGGCGTTCGGCCACCGTTCGGAAAGCTTCCAGGCGGCTTTGGGTGGACAGATCATATCATAACGGCCCTGAACTATATGGCCCGGGATATGAGCAATCCGGTCCATGTTCTTTAGGATTTGACCATCAAACTCCATGAAACCGCCGTTGATGAAATAATGGTTCTCGAGTCTGGCAAAGGTCCGTGCGTATTCTCCGGGGCTTTCCCCGACCGACCCGTTGGTGTGAATTGATGCAAGTGCGTTTTCCCAATGAGACCAGGCCCGGGCATACAGAATCTCTGTCGCGCGATCGCCTGAGAACAGGCGCTTGTTGTAAGCCCTTATAGCATCGGACTGTTCCGACTCCGGCAGCAGAGATGTGAATTTGGCCCATTGTTCGGGCCAGAACTTACCCGCTCCACCGCCATAGAACCAATCCAACTCGGCTTGAGTCATCATAAAGACTCCCCTTAGCACCAAGCAGCTGACACGGCCCGGATGGGTTTGCGCATATGCGAGTGCAAGAGTGGCGCCCCAACTGCCGCCGAAGGCTATCCACTTCTCGATCTCGAACAACTTCCGCAATCGCTCTATGTCGGCGACAAGATGCCAGGTCGTGTTGTTTTGTACCGACGCGGTGGGGCGGGATCGTCCGCACCCTCGCTGATCGAACAAAATCACACGATATGCCTGCGGATCGAAATATCGCCGCATCGCGGGGCTGCAACCGCCGCCTGGCCCACCGTGCAGAACAACAACAGGTATACCGTCCGGATTGCCTGATTGCTCGACATATATCCGGTGCCCATCGCCCATATCCACCATTCGCTGATCGAACGGATCGATCGGCGGGTACAAATATTGAACTGCGCGCTTTTGGTCCGAGTACTTGTCCATTATTGGCCTATATAGTCCCTAAGCGTAAAAGAGCATACGGAGACAGGAATGCAAGCGCATCCGAACACAGTGGACCCGTCAGAGATCGCAAAATTCGAGGCTATGGCCGCCGAATGGTGGGACCCGCACGGAAAATTCAAACCGCTGCACATGCTCAACCCTTGTCGGTTGGACTATATCACACAGCAGATCGCGGGAGAATTTGATCGTGATTTGACGACTTTGTCCCCTTTTAAAGGTTTGCGCCTGCTTGACATTGGGTGTGGTGGCGGTTTGCTAAGTGAACCCATGGCACGTCTTGGCGCGGAAGTCGTAGGTGCGGATGCGGCCGAAGGCAACCTGCCTGTCGCACGCATTCACGCCGAAAAATCCGGACTTTCGATCGATTATCGCCACGCCACTGCCGAATCGATGGCAGCAGCAGGCGAACAATTTGACATTGTTCTGAATATGGAAGTTGTCGAACACGTAGCGGACCCGCTGAGTTTTCTGACGGCAACGCAACAACTTTTGAAACCCGGTGGATTGGAAATTTGCTCGACCATCAACCGCAACCCGAAATCTTACGCGATGGCCATCTTTGGAGCCGAAGTGGTAATGCGTTGGCTACCTCGCGGTACGCATGAGTGGAATAAGTTCATCACACCGGACGAACTGTTCGAGCTGCTGAGAAACGCCGGATTGAACCCGGTGGATCGCAAGGGATTTGTGTTCAACCCAGTTCGATGGAGCTGGTCCATATCCCACCGCGACCTGAGCGTGAATTACGTAACGGCAAGCGTAAAGCCCGGCTGAGGCTATTCACCTTCCAACTGCATTCTCAAGTCGCGAAGGACAGGAAGTGTTGCGCGCACGCGTTCATGACCCAACTCTTCGACCACTTGGTTGATCAGCGGAGCTATCGACGAAATCGCTTGATCCCTCGCACGACGACCTGCTGGGCTGATCGCTACCATTTTTCTACGCGCATCGTCCCAGTCAGGCCGGATGTGAATGTAACCTGCCCATTCCAGCTTGGCCAAAGTATTGGTCATTGCGCCGCGTGTTACGTGAAACGTATTGGCCAATTGTGCCGGACTGCGCTCGTCCCCAGCGAAGACCAAATGGTTCAGGACCGAAAAGTGAGAAATCTCCATACCTTTTGGCAGTACACGGCTCAGCCGGTTCCGCAATAATTGATCTGCGGTCAGAATCTCGCTGAACAAAGTGACCGCCAGGGCGTTTGTATCTTCAGTCATGGTCCGGTTCTGGATCAAGGTCCGTCGAAAGGACGGCAATGTGAAAGCGAGGGCACACGACGGCGCGCCTCTGTCACAGAACTATCATCCAAATTGAAAATGTGAATGCCCGGATCAGTCCCTGCGTCGATCAGCACCTCTCCCCAAGGGGAAACAACCATGCTGTGACCATGAGTGTGGCGCGTCTTTCCCCGGGTTTTCGGGTGTTCACCCGTTTGCGCAGGTGCAAGTACCCAGCAGCCGTTTTCAATAGCTCGGGCGCGTAACAACGATTCCCAATGTGCCGCGCCGGTCACCGGAGAGAATGCGGACGGAACCGTCAGGATGCGCGCGCCTTCTTGTGTGAGCGCAGCGTAGAGATGCGCAAAACGAATATCGTAGCAGATTGTCAGGCCGACTTTTCCAAACTCTGTCGCTGCGACCACTGCCTTGCGGCCGGGCCTGTAATTCTTGGACTCCCGAAAAGTTTCGGCCTCTGAAACTTGCACGTCGAACATGTGGATCTTGTCATATCGGGCCACTATCTGCCCTTGCGGATCGATCAAGAACGACCGATTTGCAAAACGTCCGTCCTTGTCCTGCGTCTTAATGGCAAGAGACCCAATCAGTAGCCAAACCCCCAACTTCGCAGCCTCACTACGCAGACCCGCCAAAGTAATGTCATCTGCCTCATGCTGCAAAACCTCAACTTGACGCGTCGCACTGGTCGAAACACAATTTGTGACCTCTGGCGTCAGAATGAACTGTGCGCCCATGTCGGCGGCATCGCTCGTCATGGACCGAACCATTTCCAAGTTTTCGGCCGGATCGTCAGACGAAGTGATTTGCAGCAATGCAGTCTTCATCATGCAGCAAGCAAATGGTCCAGCTTGCCCTGACGCTCAAGCTCGTACAAATCATCGCAACCACCGACGTGCGTCGAGCCAATGAAAATCTGCGGCACTGTGCGCTTCCCACCGGCACGTTCGATCATTTCGGGCTTACGCTTTGGATGCAGCAGCACGTCGACTTCTTTGAACTCGACGCCCTTCTGTTTCAGCAGTCGTTTGGCCGCGTGGCAATAACCACATAAAGGCGAGGTATAAATTTCAACCGGCTTCATATTCCGTACCTTTGGGTTTCGCACAATCCTGCGCGAATTAGGCATCCTTGGCAACGCGCGCCAGCACCAACACGAAAATATGATTGGCCCCGGATGAAACACATGCACTCGCGCAGGCTGATAGGGTCGAGCCCGAAGTCATCACGTCATCAACTAATAGCACTTTACGCTTTTGGAGTCGTTCCGCCCACCGCTGATTAACAGAGACCGATCCTGACATGACTTGGGCGCGCTCTGCGGCAGTCTTTCCATCCAAAACCGGTGTTCTTTCAGTCCGCACCAACAGGTCCGGGCACCAGTCCATTCCACTTTCCCGTGCCAATTGCTGAGCCAGTAAGGCGGATTGATTATATCGACGCTTCAACAGGCGAGTCCAATGCAACGGGACAGGGGCAACGAGCATGTTTTGACAAAAAAGCTCGCGCCCGGCCTGAAACATCCAGCGCGCAGCGGGTCGCGCCAACTCTGGGCGATCTCCGTGTTTTAGGGCGAGAACTAATGATCGTGCCTTTCCCTGATAAATCAGGGCGGCCCGGCCATCCCTCCAAGGGCGCGGTGATTTCAGGCAATCGTCACATTCGACACGATACCCGTCTTTTGCACCGGGTAACGGCATCCCGCAACTCTCGCAGACTGTCCCACTGATAAACGGTGTTTCCCTCCAGCATTTGCCACAGAGGCCGAAATCTGATTCCGTCAGGTCGCCGCAACCCGTGCAACGCGGTGGATAGATTAGCTCAACAGCAGTTTGAATCCCTTGACGAATGCGATACGTGCAGCTCATGAAGTTACCTGCCTCCAACGCACCCTCACTTTTTGATCGTAAGATCCTTGCCCTTCACCGCGCCCGGGCGCGCATCGAGGATCTGTTTCTGCATCGCGCAGCGGCTGATGAAGTACATGATCGCCTGAATTTGGTTAACAAGACATTTACGTCTCCCATAATTGTCAGCCCGTTCCCAAAAGTCTGGACCGAAAGGTTTCCGGAGGCCGACGTTGTTTTGGACGATGACGTACTGGAACTGTCTCCGGCTTCGAATGACCTAGTGATCCACGCCATGGCTTTACACTGGGCCAACGATCCAGTCGGTCAATTAATCCAATGCCACCGGGCGTTGCGCCCAGACGGATTGCTGCTGGCAATCTGTTTGGGCGGCGATACCTTGACCGAATTACGCGCCGCATTGGGTCAAGCTGAGATCGAAATAACCGGCGGGCTAAGCCCACGCGTCGCTCCTATGGGCGAACTGCGTGATTTAGGAGGTTTGCTGCAGAGAGCCGGATTTGCGCTGCCGGTAGCAGACTCCGTGCCGCTGAGTGTGGAATACCGCGATCTGTGGCATCTGATGCATGATCTTCGATCCATGGGAGAAACGAATGCACTTTCAGCGCGTCGAAGAACACTTACCCGTCGAGGGCTGTTCAACGCGGCACAGGCCATTTATTCGGAGAATTTCACATCTCCTTCTGGGCGCCTGACAGCTACTTTCGAATTGATTTGCCTCACCGGCTGGTCACCAGATGACAGCCAGCCCAAACCGCTCCGTCCGGGGTCGGCCCAGACGCGGCTGGCTCATGCCCTACGCACAGATGAACGTAAACTGCCTGATTGACGAGCGAGCATTTCCCGTTATCTGAGGTCAGAACAGGAAAATCAGGAAGTCCAAAATGTTTGATGCCATTCGCCCCGCGCACGCACCAGCGGATCACCCAAAAGTCAAAATGGGCCGTGTGGGAATATTATTGGCAAATCTTGGTACCCCGGACGATTACACTTATTGGCCGATGCGGCGCTATCTGAACGAGTTTCTGTCAGATCGACGTGTGATCGACTATCCACCATGGAAATGGCAGCCAATTCTGCAAGGCATCATCCTGACAAAACGCCCGTTTAGTTCTGGTGAGGCGTATAAATCGATCTGGAACCACGACAAAGGTGAAAGTCCGTTGATGACGATCACCAAAGACCAGACCGCCAAATTGCAAAAAGCCATGCATGAGCGATACGGTGATAAGGTGCTGGTTGATTTCTGCATGCGATACGGAAATCCGGCCACCAAATCTAAAGTCCGGCATATGGTGGCAGAAGGTTGCGACCGGATCCTGTTTTTTCCTCTTTATCCGCAATACGCCGGTGCAACGACGGCGACGGCCAACGATCAGTTTTTCCGCGCCCTGATGGAGGAGACCTGGCAACCTGCCAGCCGAACCGTTCCCGCTTACTTCAGTGAACCCGCTTATATTGACGCTCTGGCTGGTTCGGTTGAACGCGCTTACGCATTGATGGAAGATAAGCCAGACATATTGGTCTGCTCTTACCACGGAATGCCGGAACGGTATCTAAAACAGGGTGACCCCTATCACTGTCAATGCGTAAAAACCTCAAGACTTTTGAAAGAGCGCCTTGGTTGGAACGATGATCAGATTATTTCGACTTTCCAATCGCGATTCGGACCCGAGGAGTGGTTGAAACCCTACACAGTTGACCACGTTGCCGATCTTGCGCGGCAAGGGAAAAAGAACATCGCCGTAATAGCACCTGCATTTTCCGCGGATTGCATCGAAACGCTGGAAGAGATTAACGAAGAGATAAAAGAAAGCTTTGAAGAGGCTGGCGGTGAAAGTTTCACCTATATTCCCTGCCTCAACGACGACGAATCGCACATTACAGCTTTGGGAAAAATTATTCAGGACAACCTGCTTGGATGGCTGGAGTAACAAAAAAAGGCGGTGGACCAGTCCACCGCCTCTTTAATTGGTAGTGTCTCGTCGACTTAGCTTGCTGCGACAGCCGCGGCTACAACAACCAGCAGGATCAACGGCAGGATGATGCCCTGCGACGAACCCTGAGTTTCTTCGACAACTACAGGTGCTTCAACAACCGGCTCTTCCAGGTTGCCAGCATATGCGGTCGAAGCGGCAGCAGTCAGTGCAGCAGCGAGAACGAGTTTCTTCATAATTAACCTCCAGAATTTGCGCGAATCCATTGATCTGGATCGCGCATCCAAGACTTACCTCGTGAATTTTATTAATCAGCAATGCATGGGGAATGCAATTGCAACTTGCGATCCAAGAGAGTTCGTGCGCCAAAATGTCGTCAAATTAGCAACACTTGCGTGCCAACCCTGGCCATTCCGAACAGCTCAGCGATGTCCTCGTTGAACAATCCAATGCAGCCATTCGAAGACCTACGCCCGATTTTTCGCGTGTCATGGGTTCCATGAATGCGATAATACTTCCAGCTCAGGTACAAAGCGTGCGTTCCCAAAGGGTTATCCGGTCCAGGTGGGATATAATCGGGCCATTCCGGATTTCGCTTCTTCATCGAAGGCGTCGGAGACCAGCTAGGGCCTTCGACCTTGCGGATCACACTTGTTCGACCCCTTCGGGTCAATTCTTCGGTCAGCGGCACCGAAGAAGGGTAAAGTTTGTATACGGTTTGATCATCAGACCAGTAATGCAACGCTCTAGACACTGTATCGACCAAAATCGCACCATTTCTGGTATTCGAGAAATAAGGTCGCCAGTCCAGCGCACGAAAGCCCGACACGTTGCGCCGAACCTCCGGTTCCGGTTCCGGCGCAGGTCGCAGCGGGTCACCCGGGATATATTGAGCGACTGCAGGCGATGCGAGGCTGACCATTGCACCGGCCATGAAACCGCGGCGCGTCGGCTGTAAAATGTTCTTCTTGACCATGATGGGCGGTCCTTCTCTAAGAGAATCTCAAAAAACTAAGGTACTCTATTGCTAGAATGCTTCAGTCGCAAATCAAACCGGCAGAATCATGCGGGTTAACACCAATGCGCATTTGCCCCAGGGCTTCATGCAGGCTATTTCCCTTATCGACACAAAATTTGGGCCCAACATGACGCGTATTCTAATTTTTCTTTCGATTTGCCTTGTCGCGCTGACAGCTTGCGATACTTCGCGCACGACCGCCATAGGGGCGGATGGGCGACCCTTACCGACGGTTTACAAGATTCGAGGCAACCCGGAAAAGCTACAATTCCGGATGCTGGACTCGGTCAATGCTTTGCGTCAGGCGCAGGGCCTCCAGCCGGTGCAGCTCAATTCTCGTCTGAATGCTGCTGCGGCAACCCATTCCAAGGATATGGCACGACAGAATCGCCCATGGCACTTTGGTTCTGACGGATCATCACCCATCGATCGCGCCGCTCGGTCGGGGTATTCCGGCAGATTCCTTGGCGAGGCTATCTCCGAGACTTATGAAACTGAAACTGAAACGCTGGCCGCGTGGATGCAAGAGCCCGGTCCAAGGGCTGTCATCATGGACCCCAATGCAACGCAGATGGGATTTGCCTGGCACCAGGAAGGCGGCGGGAAAATCTGGTGGACATTGGAAATGGGCGCTGGTGGCTGACCCAGGTAAGTCAGTTGAAAATTGGGTTCTTAGTCCATTGAAACAGACGCAAGTGTTTCAAATAATAAGCACCATCGTTTGCTAAACTTTCCGAAGTTCACGCAGCCTGCATAGACTGCGCCTCGGTCAGAATGGCGTATAACTTCACCGGGTCTGGGTTAGACCTCAGCTTGGCGCAGACTGTCGATTCGCGGAGCGTACGTGAAACAAGTGCAAGTGCCTTTAAATGATCGACGCCGGCTTCCTCCGGTGCAAATAGCGAAAACGCAAGATCTACTGGCTGTCTGTCGACGGATCCGAAATCGAGTGGTTTTTCCAGCAGAATAAACACTCCGGCTACCGCTTCCAGATCGGATAGGCGCGCGTGCGGCAGGGCAACGCCATGTCCGACACCGGTTGGACCCAGACTTTCACGCTCCAGCAGGTTGTCGACAATCGACTGCGAATCCAAACCCATCGTTGATGCCGCGACATCTCCGATCTCTTGAAAAAGCCGCTTCTTGCTGGAAGCTGCCGATAAAACACGTACTGCTTCGGGCTTTAGTATGCTCGAAAGCTCCATAATCATGCTCCATGACGGCCTCCTGACCTTGCAGAAGGCGCCCAGTTACCCTTGCCTGTTATGGATCAATCCAGCCTATGTTACCGTCGTCCCGACGATACACGACATTTAATCCATCCTTGCTCTCATTGCGGAACACTAGCACCGGTGCGCCAGCAAGCTCCATCTGCATAACGGCCTCACCTACACTAAGCGATGGAATTTTAGTTTCCATCTCAGCCACGATCATTGGCTGCAGCGATTCCGGTTCGTCGGCCGTCTCCGATTCGTCAGAGGCGAGGATATAAGAGGACGCGCCAAAGAGTTCAACCGGCTCGGACCGATCCTTGTGATGATCCTTTAGGCGACGTTTATAACGACGCAATTGTGTTTCCATCTTGTCACAGCACGCCTCGAACGCCGCATAAATCTCGGTCGCATGTGCTTTGGCTTGCGCCGTCAGGCCAGTGGACAGATGTACAGTAGTTTCGCACACATATTCATGCGCTGAACGGGAAAAGACGACGTTGGCATCCGTTGGCCGCTGGGCGTATTTTCCAACGACCTCGCCCAGTTCAGTCTGCACGTGGGTCTGCAGAGCCGCACCAATGTCGATCTGTTTTCCGCTGATTTGGTAACGCATGTGGTCTCCTTCACAATTCACACCCATTATGACGTTGCGTTACGCAACGAGCTTGTTGTTATCGGGTGGGGGGTAACGACGATTTCTGCAGTTTATTTCGCCCCGGCCCTTCCGCGAAGGGAGGTCGAGATCCAAATTGGAACCGATGAAATGCCATACGCCAATTGAGGCAAGAGACGGCGGAAGAGTCAATCAAAACAGGCGTGTATATACGCGATTTCCTTTGGGTTCCCGACACCAAAACACGCAAGCTCATGAAATACGGAAGTTTTCACCCAAATACACACGCCGCACGTTTTCGTTTTCCACCACTTCGTCCGGCGTGCCCGACATCAAAACCTGCCCGTCATGCAAGATGTAGGCGCGATCCACGATTTCCAATGTTTCCCGTACGTTATGGTCAGTGATCAACACACCGATGCCGCGTTTTTTCAGATCAGCAACAAGATGACGGATATCCCCGACGCTTATGGGATCGACCCCGGCAAAAGGCTCGTCCAGCAACAGATATTTCGGGTTCGCCGCCAGGCACCGCGCGATTTCCACCCGGCGGCGTTCTCCGCCCGACAGTGCCAATGCAGGCGCGCGACGCAAGTGCTCGATTGAAAAATCAGCGAGCAGTTCTTCCAATCGTTCCTTTCGGCGATGCGCGTGATCAACAGTAATGTCCAACACGGCAGAAATGTTGTCTTCGACGCTCATCCCGCGAAAGATCGACATTTCTTGAGGCAAGTATCCGATTCCCAAACGGGCACGCCGGTACATTGGCAAGGTGGTTACAATCTGCCCATCAATCGTGACTGTACCTGCTTCGGGGAAAACCAGCCCGGCCACTGAATAAAAAGTCGTTGTTTTACCAGAGCCGTTCGGCCCCAACAACGCCACTACCTCTGATCGGTCAAGGGTCATGGAAACGTCGCGGATCACCGTCTTCTTTCGATAAGACTTTCGCAGCTTTTCAATTCTTAGACCTGAAGATCCTTCAGCAATAGAAAGTACTGGATTGTTCATTAGTTTCCGCTCGGCTGAAGAATTGTTTTGACCCGCCCGGTCATCGTGGCCAAACCAGTGGTAAGGTTGGCAATCATTTCGTCACCGCTAATGACGCTTGGCCCCTGCGTGAGCAGAACATTGCCCTTCATTTCGATCACACCCGAGTCTATGGTGTATTCCGCCCAATCCCCCTCTGCCGCATCCGGAGGGCTGACCAACACGACATTCTCGGTGGCTTCCATCCTTTCAATAGCTGATTTTTCTTCGTTGTATATTACCAGAACGCGTTCAGCGGTTAGTCGCATTTCGCCTTGGATCACGATGACATTGCCTAGGAATTCAGCTGATCCGTCTTCTTGATTTACGTTCAGAAGCTCAGACGTGACCTCGACGGGCAAGGTCGGATCCGCATTCGCTGATCCAAACGCTACCTGAGCCTCCTGCGCCGGTGCGGATAAGGCGCACATCGTTAAAACAAAGGAAACAAAGGCTACACGTAATTCAAACACAGGTTATCTTTCAGCTTTTTGGGGTTCATATATCAGCTTCACGCCGTCTGTAAAAAAAATATGAACCGGCCCATTCCTTTTTTCCGTTCCAAATTTCATACGTCCGGCAGTAAAATCGCCGATTGGCCCCGTACCATCAACATGCCCAGGCGTATCGCCCCGAATTTCTTCCAAAGATGTGTTCAACAAGTCAGTAGTAACTTGAATCCCGTCTGCAGTTGTAATCACCACATCACCCACAAAAGTGGCCGTACCCTTGTCGGGCCGGATTGTCCCTGAGTTGGATACCATGGTGATCTGGCGCCCGTTTCTCAGGTCATATTTTCCTTCGATCTCGGTCGCTTTTGGGTCATCACCCTCCCGACCCTGACTAGCTCGGCGGGCCTCGACCCGCACTTGTTCGCCCTTGCGGGTAACACCCTTATAGTCCGGCAATGTGACCACCTGATCCGACAAACGTTGGTCAATCGCATCGTTCGAGAATGGTCCGGTTACGTTGGTTTCAACGCTGCGAGACAACAAGAATACCGTAGCCAAAAGAAATATCGCCACCAGCGGAAGCAGAACCTTGAAGAACTGCACCATACGCGAGTAGCGATCCACCTCGGCCCTCCTCATCCCAGACCGGCTCTCAAACAATCGTGGATGTGCAATAGCCCCTGCGCCTGGCCCTGTTCCTCGGGGTCCACAACGAAAAGCGAGGTGATCTTGCGATCATTCATAATCGCGACCGCCTCTTCTGCCATTGCATTCGGCGAGATAGTCAATGGATTGCTCGTCATGACCTTTTCGACATCTTTTTCCAATAGACCATCCATGTTACGGCGCAAATCGCCGTCGGTGACAATGCCCAACAAACGATCTTCGCCATCCACTACGCCTACGACACCAAAACTCTTTTGGCTCATGACAATCAAAGCATCGCTCATAGGCGTTCCAGCAGAAACGATTGGCGTGTCCGCGTGCATCAAATCTCGCACTTTGCTCAGCTGCGCTCCTAACTTTCCACCAGGGTGAAAGTCGCGAAAATTCGCGGGCTGGAAATCGCGGTACTTCATCAAAGCGATGGCCAGCGCATCGCCCATGGCCAAAGTCAATGTAGTCGAAATCGAAGGCACCATGCCATATCCGCAAGCCTCACCCAAAGAAGGGATTAATAGCTGCACATCCGCCTGTTTCATTAGCGTGCTTTCCGGCTTGCTGGACAAGCCTATCAGTGGAATTCCGAAGCGTCGCGTAAAAGTCAGCAGGTTCACCAACTCGGGCGCTTCGCCGGAATTCGAAATGGCCAACACGACGTCGCCTTTCGACACCATCCCAAGATCACCATGGCTGGCTTCGGCGGGATGCACGAAATACGCAGGCGTGCCCGTACTTGCCAATGTGGCCGCAATCTTATGCCCTATATGTCCGGACTTGCCGATACCGCTTACGATGATGCGGCCAGTCGCGCTCAAGATCATCTGCACTGCCTCAGCGAAATTCTCGTCCAAACCATCCGCAAGAACATCCAGGGCGCGCGCCTCGTCTGTGACGACCTGCCGTGCAGTTATCAGAAAGGATTCCGTTTCCGTCATGAGTGCGCAAAAATATCAGTTTCGGGCCAACCTGCGAGGTCTAGCTTCGCACGCATCGGCAGAAATTCAAAACAGGCCTGGGCCATTTCCGATCGCTCTTCGCGAGCAAGCCGCACGTCCAACTCATCACGCAAACGGTGAAGGTACAAAACGTCCGAGGCGGCATAGTCCAGCTGAGCATCAGTCAGGGTTTCTGCACCCCAGTCGCTCATTTGCTGTTGTTTCGAGATATCGACACCAAGAAGCTCCTGACACAAGTTCTTCAAACCATGCCGATCAGTGTATGTGCGCACAAGCCGGCTGGCGATCTTGGTGCAATAAACTGGCGCTGCCAGAGAACCAAAAGTGTGGTACATGGCCGCAATGTCGAAGCGACCGAAATGGAATAGCTTTAAAACATCTGGATCTTCGAGCATTGCAGACAAGTTGGGCGCCGACGTCTGACCCTTTTCCACCTGAATGATATGGCTGTCGCCATCTCCGCCCGACATCTGAATAACGCAAAGCCGATCGCGATGGGGATTCAAACCCATTGTCTCACAATCAATGGCCACAACCGGACCCAAATCCAAACCGTCAGGTAGGTCGTTTTTGTACAAGTGGTTCGCCACGGAGTTTTCCTTTGTGCCTTGTTGATCCCGAGATAGGGCGTTTGGCGGCTAAACTCAACGCCATCGGCGACACTGTTCCGAATGCAAATGTAAACCGTTGACCCTATCCTATAGGGGGGGATAGGGATATAAAATGCCTGATCATGTACACCAATCCCACCCTGAGATTACAGCGCGTCTGAAGCGGGCGCACGGTCACCTGTCAAAGGTCATCGCGATGCTAGAAGGGCAAGAGCCCTGCGTGGACATCGCTCAACAGCTGTTTGCGGTAGAAAAAGCTATTACCAACGCCAAACGCATTTTGATTCACGACCATATCGACCACTGCCTGTCGACTGAACTCAATAATGGAAACTCAAATACAGAAGATTTCAAGACGATCACAAAGTACCTTTGATCCATGCTGAGTGTGTTTCGAAACCGTGTCTACCGGCATCTGTTCGGCGCCCAGATCGTGGCGCTTACAGGAACTGGACTGGCAACTGTGGCGCTGGGTCTACTGGCTTACGATCTGGCCGGTGATCAAGCCGGATTAGTGTTAGGCACTGCCCTAACAATCAAGATGGTTGCCTATGTAGTAATCGCACCATTGGCGGCTGCATTCGCTCAGCAGGCAGACCGACGCAAGATGCTCATTGCGCTTGATCTTTTGCGTGCTGCGGTCGCAATCGGTTTGCCTTTTGTCACAGAAGTATGGCAGGTCTACGTCCTTATCTTTTTACTGCAATCAGCTTCGGCAGGTTTCACACCCGCATTTCAAGCTACGATTCCCGACGTTTTAACGGACGAGAGTGATTATACCAAAGCCCTGTCCTTGTCCCGGCTGGCAATGGACATGGAAAGCCTGCTTAGCCCGATGCTGGCTGCTATCCTGTTAATGGTTGTCAGTTTTGAAAGTTTGTTCTGGGGGACCAGCCTGGGATTTTTCGCATCTGCGCTTTTGGTTATTTCCGTTGTCCTGCCTTCGCCCAAGCCTGCGAAACGGAGGGGAATCTATGACAGAACCACCCGAGGCATTTTGCTTTATCTGCGAACCCAGCGTTTGCGAGGTCTTCTTGCGTTGAACTGGAACGCGGCAGCACTCAGCTCGATGGTAATTGTCAATACCGTCGTCATAATCCGAGCTGATCTTGGCCTTGGTGACAGGGACGTAGCCATCGCACTCGCTGGATTTGGAGGAGGTTCGATGCTGGCCGCGTTCGCGCTTCCTTCCTTGCTGACTCGATTTATGGATCGAAGCGTTATGCTAACCGGTGCTCTGATAGGCACCATGGCGATGGCTGTCTCGGCTGTTCTGTCGGCAACAATTCCGCTGTCGCTTACGTTGCTAACGTTTTTATGGGCCTGTGTGGGGTTTGGATATTCAGCAACCCTGACACCGTCGGGCCGCCTTCTGACACGCTCCGCTATACCCGAGGATCGACCGGCCCTATTCGCCGCACAATTCACCTTGTCGCATGCGTGTTGGTTAGTTTTATACCCGTTGGCTGGATGGCTGATGACGGCAAACGGTGCAACGTCTGCCCTGGCGTGGATGACCGTGGCTTCCGTTATGGGGCTGATCTTCGCCTTTTTGTTATGGCCATCGGAGTCGGGCGAAGCGGCAGCGCATTTACGCGCTGACGACCCTTGAGCCTGCGGGTCCTTCTGCACTACACCTAAGCTAACATGGATCAACTTGACCGCCGTATCATCGCCGCCCTGCAACACAATGCCCGGGATTCAACCACGCGCATTGCCGCTACACTCGGCGTCGCCCGGACAACGGTGCACGAACGTATTAACCGCATGCAGGAACGCGGTGTGATCGCAGGTTACTCGGTTATTCTTCGCGATTCGGACGACACTCCAAGGGTTCAGGTCATCGTCATGCTTGAAGTTCAGCAGAAAGAGACCTCGCGCATCATAAAAAGGCTCGAGGCTTATCCAGAGGTAAAACTTTGCTTGTCTATAAACGGTGAGTTTGATCTGCTGCTGTCTGCCGAGGCTCCAAGGATAGAAGATCTCGATATCCTCGTGGACGAACTGGCAAAAATCCCCGGGGTTCTGAGAACCAATACCAGCGTGGTATTTGGTCGCCGTATCGATCGAAACTGAAGCTACGATAACACAATGTAAATAGATCAGTTGCTAGCTTGGACGTGATTTCGGAATCGCGGACAGGCAGAATGCCCAAGTTTTTACTCGCGCTGTTTATTTTTCTCGCGTCTATTCAAGTCGCGGACGCCATACCTGACCCCGTGGGACAGTGCGATCGAGCGGCACGACGCGCTTCGCGCCTTGAGGGCGTGCCATTGGATGTCCTGAAGGCGATTTCTCGAGTCGAAACCGGCCGCGCAAAAAACGGGCGGTTAGAACCTTGGCCATGGACCGTCAATGTGGAGGGACGAGGTTATTGGTTCGCAACGGAGAGCGAAGCCAAAACCCACGTTTTCGATATTTTCCAGTCAGGCATCAGCAGCTTTGATGTTGGGTGCTTTCAGATCAATTATCGATGGCACGGCAAGGCCTTCCGATCCATCGATGCCATGTTCAATCCCGATGAAAATGCACGCTATGCTGCGCGGTTTCTAAAAGAACTGTTCGCCGAACTTGGGTCTTGGCCCGAGGCCGCAGGTGCATATCACTCACGAACACCAGAGTTGTCCGAGGCGTATTTGCCAACGCCGCGCAGATCGAAATGGCAACGGTTGAAGCCAGTCAGGGAGTGGATACTGACACTGAGCTGCAAAACCTAACTCAAATTCAACAGGTCTATGCAGCGAACGCGCGGATGATCTCTGTCGTCGATGAACTAATGGAAACACTGCTGAGGATTTGATGATGAAGCTTAACTCGATTGGCGATATGGCCCGGAGCATGACTGTCAGAGCACGCAGTGTTCAGATCAGGAACCAGCTCGATACTCTGACCTATGAAATGCAATGGGGCCGGGTGAGAAATGTCTCTGAACATTTGGGCGGCGATTACTCGCAACTATTGGATCTGGACAGAAGTCTATCCCGGCTCGACGCGTACAGAGTTGCCACTTCCGAGGCACGCCTGTTTACCGATGCGATGCAATTAAGTTTGAATGTTGTGGGCGATTCAATTGGCAAAGTATCAGCGACGCTGTTGTCTTTTGGAACGGCAAATCAGACGGTCACGCATGATCAAGCCTCTGTTCAGGCTCGTGAAGAGTTAGACACAATGATGTCGGCCTTGAACAAGCGCGTCGGCGGACGCAGCTTGTTTTCAGGCATTGCGGCAGATGTTTCACCTTTGGCTTCGCCAGAGTCTCTGTTGGCTGCTCTTCGAGCCGAGATGGTTGGTCAACCGACGATCAGCGCGATGCGACAGGCGGCAGAAGACTGGTTCAACGACCCGGCCGGATTTGAAACTGTGATCTACAGGGGTTCGAACACAAAACTCACACCGATGCAGATATCAGAGAACGAGCGTATCAACCTTCCAATCACCGCAAACGACACACAATTTCGCACTGCAATGCGCGATGTTGCTATTGCTGCATTGGTTTCCGATCCAGCCTTAAATATAGCACCTGATGCAAAAACGGCCCTCTTTCGGCAACTAGGCGTGGACCTGGCCGATAATGAGGCAGATAATATCAAGTTGCAGGCCAGAGTGGGCACAGCAGAAGAACGTATCGAGCAAGCCGCCACGCGGAATGCTGCGGCGAGAACAAGCCTGGAGATCAGCAAAAACAACCTTATTGCAGCGGACCCTGAAAGCACAGCTACACAACTTAAGGCCGTGCAATTCCAATTGGAAAGTCTTTACACTGTCACAGTTCGCAACTCGACTCTATCGTTGGTGAATTTCCTGAGATGAGGGTTCTTGCGCTTATTTTATTCCTGCTTCCAGGACTGGCAACGGCCGGTGCGATCCGCCTTAAGGATTTGGTGGATTTCGACGGCGTGCGTGGAAACGATCTTGTGGGATATGGTCTGGTCGTCGGGCTGAACGGTACAGGTGACGGCCTGCGGAACTCGCCATTTACCGAAGAAATAATGTCCAACATCCTTGAACGTCTGGGCGTAAACGTGACCGGAGAAGAATTTCGGCCAAAGAACGTTGCTGCCGTAATGGTGACAGCAAGCCTGCCACCGTTTTCCCGAGTTGGAAGCCAAATTGATATCACCGTTTCAGCGATTGGCGACAGCAAAAGCTTGTTGGGCGGTACATTGATCATGACTCCCTTGAACGCAGCGGATGGTCAGATTTACGCGGTGGCTCAAGGCACTGTACTCGCGGGCGGAGCGGTAGCCGAAGGCGAGGCGGCATCCGTCGTACGTGGCGTACCGACCTCGGGCGTGGTTCCGTCTGGCGCACGGGTAGAACGCGAAATTGACTTTGAACTTTCTGCCCTTACTCAAATGCGACTAGCTTTGCGGGAACCCGATTTCACCACGGCCGGGCGCATCGAAACAGCCATCAATGCGGAATTCAATCGCACAGTCGCGATCATGCGCGACTCCGGGACTGTCGAGATAGACATTGCAGCGACGCAATCGATCTCAACCGCGCACGCCATTGGGCGCATCGAGAACATATTGGTTCAGCCAGAAGCCAAGGCACGCGTTGTTGTGGATCAACGTTCAGGCACCATTGTCATGGGGCGCGATGTCAGAATTTCACGTGTTGCCGTTTCTCAGGGCAACCTGACTTTAACAGTCGAAGAGACGCCCGTCGCAGTTCAGCCCAACCCGTTTGCGCGTGGCGAAACCGTTGTTGTACCAAGAACCGTTGCCGAAATCGAGGAAGAAGAGGGTACTGGCCTTGCCGAGATTCCCGAAGCTGCCACACTTTCTGAGGTTGTTTCAGGACTAAACGCGCTGGGTGTCTCACCACGGGACATGATAGACATACTGAAAACAATAAAGGCTGCAGGTGCCTTACATGCCGAATTTGTCGTGAGGTAAGGCGCAACGCAGAAATGCAATTACCCTTATTCTCACCCACAAGTGATCACTTAGATTTCCATGAATCCAGCCACCTGCGGAAACGGCCTCGTTTTTCCTCAATCGCGTCTCCAGCGGCGTAAAAACCATCCTCAACGCTTTCCAGCATTGGGTCAATCCGTGCCTGCCGAAATCGGCGCCAGCGAACCCAAATCGCCCATATAAATGCGGCAAAAATGATTAGAAAGACAATGTTAAACCAGGGAATAACGCGTGCATCGGGGCCTTCGACGTGTTTTATGAAAATCGCGTTGGGAAAGATCGACATAAACTCATTACGCCAGCCATAGTAGGTTACGACAACCCAATCCGGATTATCCTTTGTGGATTTAGCGTCATTAGCCTCTGTGTATAGGTTGGCAGTGTCGAACTTGAAATATGGTGGCCAGCCCCAACCCGTGTCTTCGTTGCGATACACGATTGGCTTTCCATTCGCACGCACCGCCTGGATAAACTGAACGTCTCGATTGGAAAGGCTGGTCGATTGATCCTCGGGTTCTGACCAAAAAATTCGGGTCCAATCATTCAGGTCTTGACGCTCTTCATAAGTATTAACGATCCGAACGACATCGTGTTGTGGCAGGGAGTATTGCAGGATAACGGCGACCGTACCCCAAAAAACAATAATGATTGCCCACTTCACATAGGCCATGCAGTAACCCTCACATATAATTCACAATGTAGATTAAGGCGCCAATTGCTAACCACGGCACAATATAGACGCCAAGAATCAATTTTCGGCGGAACGAATTGTCATAGACATGCAATCCGCGCTCGATAAAGGCATCCTTGTTGCCGGTTTTGCCCTTTTCATCCCACCAAGTTTCAAGCTTGCGTCTGCGGACACCGCGCGAGTACAGCGACAGCGCAAAATATGCAATCGTCTGAATAACCAGCAGGATCAGAAACAAACGCATCGCTCCGAACATCTCAATCCTTTCTCAACGCGCCCCAGGGACCGACACGGGCGATAACAGTGTCATCAACGCGATCTTCACCGCTCATGTCCGGCTCGTGCCCGAACAGTGCCGCTCGGGCTCCCGCTTTATCTACCTGATACTCACGTGCAAGGAAGTCGGCAACAAAGGCCTTTTTGCTCTCGGGCCATTTAGAATAGGTGCCATAGAACAACTCTTTGTGGCAGATGAACATCTGGCGCGGATCCAACGGTGCAAGCTCGGCCAGCAACATGTTAACCAGATCACGGTTTGGCGTGTTTGCGGCACGCAGGGTGTAGAAATATGCTGGATGATCCGACGTGATACGAGGCCACGGCCCGCCATCTTTCGCCCAGCGCAGCAGTTGGGCGAGGCCATGATACGCCGCGGGCAAACGATCGGCGTGATTGCGAGCCAGCCGCCGCATGTCGCCACGGTCCAAACCTGTTAAATCAACGCCAGCATTCGCTGCGGCGTCGACGGTCAGAAAGTCCATCTTTTGTTGTAGGATCGCAGATGAATCCACACCGCGCGCTTCGACGATTGTTTCAACCAGTTCATTGTAGCCTAGGAATTTGGCAATTTGGTTCCGTTGCGTGGGGTCAAAAATATACTTGATCGGCAGATCGTCGGGTTTTTCGCCTATGCAGATCGCAGCAGGGTGATCCAGATCCGGGAACAGATAAAGCCCGCCGAAATGCGCCGTCCAGAAGTTACGCTGTTCAAACGCCGTGTGGCGCAGGCGGACCGGGTTGCGAGACACATCGCCTGTTTCCTTGGCCGTTTCGATCATCTTGGCGATCAACACGTCGTCGAACCAAGCATCCTCTTCGGTTTTGAACCGTTCGACCATGCCCGCCAGTTGCTCGGCTTTGCGCAGTGTGCCACCGACGGTGTCAGCCTCAATCTCGATCTTGCGAATGTTCATCAAATCGCGCGGGTTTGTCAGTTTTATGACCGAGTTCACCAACTCTCCGGCCACCGCATCGGTGGCGGTCAGAGCGAACAGCTGCGCCTCATTCATTTCAATGAATTCGCGCAGGATATCGCGAGAGGTTGAGAATTTGACGTTCAACAGCGGCGCACGTTTCTGCTCGGTCGTCATCAGGATGAACTGCCGGTTGACTCCATTGGGGTTGAGGTACAGCTCGTCCTCCAACTCAATCCCTACCTCGGGCGAATAGCCCGAGATATCGACATGGAAATCCGTCAGCGCCGTGGTCTTGCCCGCCAGATGCTGCAACGCGCGGTTATACCGCTCGACCAGAGCCGGGCTGGAGATATGGACGAGGTTGCCGAACATCAGGCCTTTTTCGATGAGGCGGATCATAACACTTTCCATCTCGCGAAACAGTAGCGAGTCACCCGACCCGAGGACGGATGTGGATCGTGCGCGCACCGGTGGGCAGGTATGTGGCGTCGTGGCTGCGCTATGAGTATTGACTTATGGAATATGGAGTTCGTCATCTCGAAAATCTACGCCAAAAGCAGTATAGTAATACCACGGTCGCACCCAAAATGCCCCCAATTGTCAGGAATCCAAAGAACACTTCGGCTGGCGGGTCAGTCACGGAACATGTACGGATAATAAAAAAGTTCTCAGGCGATAACCCATCCCAACCACAAATCGCTACGGTCAGTGAAACCGCTGGGATGAAAGCAAATATCGCAACAACAATTACCAACAATAAAATACTCACCCCTTACCCTCCAGATACCGCCGCTTGGCCTCTTCCATCCGGCCCATCTCACGCACTGCGTTCTCGATGGCGACCTCGTCGCTTTTGTCGGCATAGCGGAACTCGCTGTCGGCGTAGCGGTTGATCTCTTGCATCACCATCTCGACCGTGATCGGCTGGCGCAGGTCTTCGATCATGGCTTTCTTGGTGTCGTAGTCGCGGAACAGGAACAGGTCGGGGTTTTCCATCCATTCGTCGGGCAGTTCGAAATCCATCGCGCGGACCTTGACCGCGTCGGTGATGTTCTTGATCGCTCGGCCGGTAAAGCGTTCATCCGCCTGTTGGATCGCCTTGAGGTAGGTGCCCAGCTTGGCAATCGTGTCCATCTGGCCAATCTGGCCAGAGACCCGGTCATAGACCTGCAGCAGAGCCTCCTCATGAGGGCGGGAGTGGCTTTCGAAACTGGCAGCGACGGCCTTCTTGATTTCCTGCGCGGCAAAGGCGTCGTGCTCGCCCAGCGGGATGTCGTGGTTGCGACCCATCAGCAGGTGCAGAATGTCGATGTAATCCTCTCGCGTTTGCGGGCCGTCCACCAGAAACCGCGCGCCTGCCCGCTGGCGCAGGGCGTCATCCACATTCTCGGGGTAGTTCGAAAACATGCCAAAGGTGCAGTTGCCGCGCACAACGGTGTTGGCGCCTGCAAAGCTCTCCATTAGCACGGCTGTGATTTCCAATTGCCCGGCGCTGGACTGCCTATCGCCGCGTTTGCCTGCCAGCTGGTCGATGTCGTCGATGGTGCCAAAACCGATGACCGAGGGGTCGACGATCGTGTTGATGAAGGCCTTGGCGTTCTGACCGGATTTGCCCTGATAGCTGTCGATATTGTCTGTGCTCAGGTTCTGATAGCGAAACGGATAGCCAGCGTTCTGACAGTACTCGTTGATCAGCCCTGCCATCATCTGGATCAGAGTGGTCTTCCCAGTGCCCGGTTTGCCGTCGCCCATGAAGGTAAAGATGAAACCGCCAAGCTCGGCAAACGGGTTCAGACGTCGGTCAAAGTCATAGGCCAACAGCATTTTGGACAGCTTCATCGCCTGATATTTGGCGATATGATTGCCTACCACCTCGTTCGGTTTTTTGAACGTCATGGTCAGGGTAGTGGACTTGGCTTTAGAAGACGGTTCAAACCCTCGGATCGTCAGATCATCGGCTTCGATGTGCCAAGCGGCATTCTGGAACGGGGCTAGATGACCTGCCGATTGCGCGCGCAACGCGGCCTTGTCCATAAGCTGCTCGGCGTAGGCGCTGGTTGCGGCGATCAGGTGCGCGTCGTCTGCGGCGTATTTCGCAAGTGTCTGGTCCAGTTCCCACAATGCGCCGTGCAAGGCAATTTGACCATTGTCGGTCAGGATTTCTTCGATCTCGCCAATGTCGACCGTGGTTTCACCCAGATGCGAGGACATCAGGTATGCCAGAGCGTTACCAAATACATGGGACGTAATCAGAGCCTCCGCTGTTAGAAGCTCGGAAAACTCGGTCTTGCGGGCGGCAGGAAGATCCCCGGCCAGATTTGCGCGTTTCAGGTCTGCCAGCGGAGTTTGCTCTGCATATGCCTCTGCCACTGCCAGAGCTGTTGCGATGCCGCGTCGTATCGCCTGCTGTGTCGTCGCCTGAGGTGGTGAAACGAGCCCATCACCGTCATCCGACTCCTCGATCCGGTCGGCCAAATGCACCCCGTCCGCACGCACCATGCGGCGCGTCACCAACCCCGGTGTTGTTGACCGGAACCTCCGCCCGCTGGAAACTCCCGGAGACCGCTCAGTCGTGACATCAACCGCTTTTGCAATACGCGGCGCGTGTTCGAACCCGTTTAGCAAGGCGGTTGCCGCCGGATAGTGCTTGCGAATATCGGCTTCGCGCAATTCCATCTGATCTGACGTCAAGCTCATTTCAAAGTCGCCTTTGCTGCATTCAATATCTCAATACCTGCCCGGTTAAGCTGACAACGAATTTGCGTACATCGCCAAAACCCGGCGGGTTTAGCTCTGCCAATACCTGGAATGGGCGTTGGGGCAGTATGATCGATCTCTGGGTTCGGGTGGTCCCCGTTTCGGCGCCCTGTCCGCCAAAGGGGTCCAACGCGAAAACCTCGCGTTCGACTGACGAAAACCATCCTGCTCGTTCCTCGATAACCTCTTCGCTTTCCAGTTCTTCAGTGGTCCAGGCCAATGCCCAGTCTTGCCCCTCGGGTGCTTGCGCGTCTTCCAGGACTTGCCGCAAAGGGCCGGATTGCTCGGTATAGGCCGACGAATACATGGGCCCCACGTGAATTCGACGCAGATGTTTGGGGTGCAGGTTATCGAAGTCCTGATCGAAACCCTTTGCGATAGTCACTAACTTTAACCCGCCAAGCGATTGCGCCATCAAATGCGCCTGCACCTCGGGCCAGCGGCGTTGATCCTTGGGTAAGGCAATTTTGCCACTGTCTTCAAGAAACATAAGATAGATTACTGGCAGATTGATCTGGCCGTCATATACAGCCCAATGGATCAAGAAACGCCTGCGGTCGCCCATCTGCTCGATCCAATGGCACTCGGGATCGTTTCGCGCCCAGAATAGCTGCCCTTTCAGTAATTCCTCGTAATAGAGCCTTTGGGACAGTGCGAATTGCAGTTTGGTAGGGATTTCCTGATCGCCGATGATTGCACGCACCATGTCGGTTTTCAGGTCATCTTCCGAGGGCATGTTTTCCAGATGGACTTTTGCCTGTTGCGCGTCGTTGGCCATGGTCAACAACTCGGCTGCCACGGGAAACCCACTGTCGCGTTTGTCCATGGCGAGGCTGCCAAAGAAACGGCCCGTATCGCGCCCGACCAGCAGGTACTTCATGCTGAGAGCGCGGAAGGTGTAGAGCAACCCTGAAAGGTAGCGTGACACGATCCGCACCTCTTGCTTGCTGATCGCGCCCTCAGCCTCCATCGTTGCGGCCACGCGCAGGAGGTGGACGGTGATCACCTCGAATTTGCGGAAATAGCGGCGCGAAGCGAAGGTGTCGGTCAGGCCAACATGGTCTTGAGTAGGATCAGTCATTTCTTAGTGCTTCCGTCCTCTCGAACGCCTGACCACCACATCAGAAGTCCACCCATCGGTCCCTCACATTTACTTCTCCATTTCACCATCTGATATTCGTTGGCAGACATCTTGGTTGCCTTCCAAACGAACCTATTCAACAGTGGTCCTATCCCTAGAAAGAAGATGAAAACAAACGAGAAAAAGCCAAAGGACCTTGCGTTGGATGGGCATGGACCACTGTCAAATGCACACGGATCAAGGTTATAGGCGTAAATCCCAAGTCCAAGACCAATCATGACAAATAGGTAAGATCGGACACGAAAACTCATCCGCCATACAAATTCTTATCATGCTTCTCGACAATCGACGCGAACCGGCGCGCGAACCTCTCATCCGCTTTGGCCTTTTTTTCCAGCACGTCGCGGGCAAAGACCATGTGATCCTCATGCGCCTCAAGCATGTCCGCCATTTTCTGGTTGGTCGCGGTGCCGATGGCGGCCATGGCGGTTTGCGCCTCCTGGTCGGTCTGCACGCCGATCTCGTTGATGCGGTGGGCCACGTCCTGCTGCTGTGCCGTTTTCAATGATTTGCTAAGCGCGTCGTAGAGCACCACACGCTGCTGGGTATCTGTCTGCAGTTTGTTGATCAGAACCATCTGCGTTGCCGCCTGGTTCTGTAGCGAGTCGACCCAGGTTTTACCCTTTTCGATATAGCGTTCGAGCGTCTGAGATTTGGCCAGTTTGACCTGTTCTTCCTGAACCTTGGCGTTGTATTGTGTGTTCAACTCGGCCAATTCGGTTTCCAATTGGGTGCGCGCGGCGGCGTCCTGTTCGACGCTGATCTTATTTTCAAGTGTGATGATGGTTGGGTCCATGCCTTGAATCTCAGCGCGCAGCGCTTCTAGCTCTGCCACCGTTGCTTCCCGGTCGTCCAGAGTACCGGTCAGATTTCCCTCGACCTTCACACGTTGCTCTTCCAAAACGGCCAACTGCCCTTCCAGCAGCTTTACAATCACGTCTGATTTGGCGATCAGGTCTTGCAACTTGTCGTCGATGTTGGCAGTGCGCATACGCTCTTGTCGCATCGAGTCAGATTTTCCCTTTGAGAAAACTCCGACAAAAGACTCCCATCCTGTCTTCGAGCGCATTTCGTCGAAATCCTTCGAGAAAGCATTGGTGACGTCATCCAAACCCATAATCAGCTCGGCGATATTGGCATTCATCACCTCTGTGTGCGCATGAACATCTTCAAGCGTAGCATTTTCGATGTCGATGTCTGCCTCGGCAGTACCAATCTTGGCGCGCGCAGCTTCGATACGTGAGGTCAATCCTTCAATCTGCGATTGGCTTTCGCGTACCTTCTGCTGTGTTTCCTGAATCAACGCTTCGAATTGATCGTTCGACATCTGTTCTGTCCCTATTTTTTCTTATTCATCCAATAAGATAGGCAATGTTACACGCTTTTACATCCCCTTGGATGCTAAATTCCCGCAAAGATTGGCAAATTCTGGAAAGAAAAGATAGATGGGACAACTCTAGCGCGAGCTTTTTGCCCGCGTTCGGTTCGATGATTAGACCCGCTTGCCAATCTTGTCATCAAACTGATTCAAAACCGTCACAAGCCCGCAATAAACCCCGTTCATCCCACTTGCGTCCAAGTGAGAGAGGATCCCACCTATGCTATTGCGCTTTGTCTGCCTGACATCTGCCCTGGCCCTGACCACAGGTCAGGCCTGGGCCGAGATGAACTTCAATCGAATTGCATCCTTCCCTGTGGTCAAGAACATGGCCGAAGGTGCCGACACTGACCGCGAAACGTCACCTGAGATCATAGCGGCAACCGCTGATGGTATGACGCTGGTTTATACTGACAGCCCGCTTGGTGTTATCGGTATGGTAGACATCACCGACCCGGCCAACCCAGCCCCTTTAGGCAGCATGGAAGTTGGCGGCGAGCCCACATCAGTTGGCATCATTGGCGGTACAGGCTTTGTGGGTGTGAACACGTCGGAAAGCTACATGGCGCCGTCTGGTAAGCTGATTTCGGTCGATATCGCCGAAAAAACTGAAACCGGTGCATGTGACCTGGGCGGTCAACCCGACAGCATCGCAATTGCTCCCGATGGGAGTTTTGTGGCCGTTGCGATCGAAAATGAGCGCGACGAGGACCTGAACGATGGCGTGATTCCACAGTTGCCTGCCGGCAACCTGGCTCTGGTCCCGGTAATTGACGGTGCGCTGGATTGTGCCGGAATGAAAATTGCAGATTTGACAGGTCTTGCCGAGGTCGCACCGAGCGACCCCGAGCCCGAGTTCGTCGACATCAATAATCTTGGTGAAACCGTCGTCACCTTGCAGGAAAACAACCACATCGCGGTTGTCGGCAAGAACGGCAACGTGGTCAGCCATTTCTCGGCAGGCAGCGTGGACCTTGAAGGCATTGACGCGACCGATGAGCGCGGCGCGCTGATCTTCACTGAAAGCCAGCCGGGTCGCCTGCGTGAGCCTGACGCGGTCAAATGGATCGACGACGATCACTTCGCAACCGCCAATGAAGGTGACTACGAAGGTGGTTCTCGCGGTTGGACCATTTTCAACAAGGACGGCACCGTTGTTTACGAAAACGGCACCGAATTCGAAAAGGCCATCATCCAGATCGGTCATTATCCGGACAAGCGCTCGGACAGTAAGGGTGTTGAACCTGAAAGCGTGACCGCTGCGACCTTTGGCGGCATGCCAATGATCTTCGTTGGGGCCGAGCGCGCTTCGGTCGTCGGAGTATATGATGCGACCGACCCGGCCAATCCGGTTCTGAAGCAATTGTTGCCTTCGGGAGTGGGTCCGGAAGGCTATGTCGCAATCCCCGAACGCAACCTGCTGATTTCGGCCAACGAAAAAGATCTTATCGAAGATGGTGGCCCACGCGCGCATGTCTCGATCTTTGAATATCAAGACGCCCCCGCATCTTATCCGCATCTGACGTCAGAAGGTACGGACGAGTTGATCGGATGGGGTGCTCTATCCGGTCTGGTCGCCGATGAGGACGGCATGATCTATGCGGTCAATGACAGCTTTTATGGCTTCCAACCGTCGATCTTCAAGATTGACCCGAGCCAGACACCGGCCCGTATCGTCGATGTGATCCGCATCCATCGTCAGGACGGCAACCCGGCTCAGAAACTAGACCTTGAAGGCATCACTCTGGACGGAGAGGGTGGCTTTTACGTGGCATCCGAAGGCCGCACCGACCGAGTTATCCCGCACGCGATCTATCACGTGTCATCAAAAGGCGAAATCAAAGACCGAAAGGGTGAAATAGGCTTGCCGCCCGAACTGATGGCTGTTGAAAAGCGCTTTGGTTTCGAAGGCATCACCAAGGTAGGTGACACCCTATGGATGGCCGTTCAGCGAGAGTGGAAAGACGATCCTGAAAACCATGTGAAACTTGTGGCCTATAATCTGGACAGCAAGGAATGGGGCGCTGTGCACTATCCTAAGGCCGAACCAGAAAAGGGCTGGGTCGGCCTTTCCGAAATCGTTGCACACGGTGACCATGTTTACGTAATTGAACGCGACAACCAGCATGACCATCGGGCAGTTACCAAGAAAGTCTATCGTATCCCGCTTGCTGACATGACCCCTGCCCCGCTGGGTGGTGAGCTGCCCGTAGTCAGCAAACAAGAAGTCCGCGACCTGTTGCCGGATGTGACTTCGACCGGAGGGTACGTTTTGGACAAGATCGAAGGTCTGGCCATACTACCCTCGGGCGAGGCGTTCGTTATGACCGATAATGACGGTGTCGACGATGCATCGGGCGAAACGATGTTCTGGACTATCGGGGCCGTGACGGCTGGAAACTGAATATCCCAAACCCATGACAAGGCCCCGCGTTCATTTGCGCGGGGCTTTTTGCACAGCTACTTAACGCAAAAAACATTTGGAAAAACACGCCACCTTCTGTGTAGTTGCTTCATGAGAAAGCAGGAGGGCTGATGGCTGAAACGCATCGTCGAACCAAGAAAAGAGGCGGTCGCGAAACGCGGTTAGCGAAACGTGCGGCTAAGCCAGAGGTTAACCCATGCCCACCCGGTCAGACCGGAGGTATGTACCAACCTCTGTCGCACAAAGACATAACGGCAATTTATGAAACTGCGCTGAAACTCCTTGAACATCTTGGCATGGGCGAAGTCCCCGAGCGCTTGGCTGCAGATCTGAAAAACGTCGGAGCGAAGGATCGGGGCGACGGACGCATCTTGCTACCCTCTGCGCTTGTCGAGGAGTCCATCAGCAACGCGGCAAAGACATTTACCCTGCATGGAAAAGATAGGACGCGATCGATAGAGGTGGGAGGAGAACGCGTTTACTTTGGAACTGGCGGCGCCGCAGTTCAAACTTTGGATTTGAACACGGGACTGTACCGCCCTTCAACCCTTACAGATCTTCATGACTTTACACGCCTGCAGGATACGCTTGCCAATGTGGCGTGGTTCACCAGATGCTGCATCGCGACCGATTTACCAGACACTTACGATTTAGACGTCAACACGGTCTATGCCCTCTTGAAGAACACGACCAAACCTATCGGGACCGCTTTTACGCATGCCACTCATGTCGCTCCTATCATGGGGATGCTGGACATTTCCGCTGGTGGACTTTCAACATTTGAAGAAAAGCCTTTTATGAAGGCGCATATTAGCCCGGTGATTTCTCCAATGCGGTTCGGGGCGGACGCGGTAGATGTGGTATATGAGTGTATTGCCCACAATATCCCCGTATCCTGCATCACCGCAGCGCAAGCTGGGGCAACTGCGCCTGCGACATTGGCTGGATTTCTTGCACAGTCGCTGGCAGAGACGCTGGCAAGTTTAGTTATGGTCAATGTAATACGACCCGGCTTTCCAATGATATTTTCCAATTGGCCTTTTGTAATCGACCTGCGAACCGGTGCATTTTCTGGCGGGAGTGGCGAAACGGCACTCCTCAATGCTGCATCGGCGCAACTGTCAAACTGGCTTGGTTTACCTTCCGGAGTCGCAAGCTCGATGACCGACGCCAAGGCGATTGACGCGCAATATGGCAGCGAAAAAGGCGTGACTGCACTGGCTACGGCATTGGCCGGAGGGAACCTGATATATGAAAGTTCAGGTATGACGGCCTCGTTGCTTGGAGCCAGCTTCGAAGCTTTCATCCTTGACGATGAAATGCATTCCGGAATTTATCGTGCTCTTCGAGGTGTCGAGGTCACAGAGAACAATCTGGGATTCGACGCAATTGTCGAGGCGGTACTTGGCGATGGTCACTTTCTTGGAGGCCCTCAAACCCTCGCCGCAATGGAGCGGGATTATTTTTATCCTTCAATTGCGGATCGAAGCGAACCCCGGGTCTGGGCTGATAGCGGAGCACCAGACACATGGGCCGCTGCTAATAATCGTGCGCGTGAAATTCTAAAAGAGTATCACCCAAACTATCTAGACGCACAGCAAGAGGATGCGATCCGCGCACGGTTCAACATAATACATTGAGTTAAATTAGGCTCAGCGCCTGCAGTTTCGACGAACATGTCTTTAACAACACAGCCCCGCGCCTGGAGGAACGCGGGGCGTATTGTGCGATAGTTCTTATAGGCTGGACTATCGCAAGGTGGTCTATGGCCTTAGTTAACTGCTTTGGCGTCGACCACGTCCTTTTCGATTGCATTTGCCGAGGAAATCTCGATCCGACGCGGCTTAAGCGCCTCTGGAACTTCGCGCTTAAGGTCGATGTTCAGCATTCCGTTCTCATGGCTTGCTCCGGTGACGCGCACATGATCGGCCAATGCAAAGCGTCTCTGGAACCCGCGGGTCGCAATACCACGGTGTAGATAGCTGCGCTCTTTGTCGTCAGCGGCTTTTTTGCCAGCCACGATCAAGGCATTTTCCTTTACCTCGACGGACAAGTCGCTTTCGGCGAAGCCTGCGACAGCAATCGAAATCCGATATGTGTCGGCGTCTGTTTTTTCAATGTTGTAAGGCGGGTAGCTGGGTTGTGCCACGTCATTGGTCAATACCCGATCCATCATATCCGCGATCTGGTCAAACCCAACAGTCGCACGGTGAAGCGGTGCAAAATCAAAACTACGCATGTGTCGTTATCCTCATCTTTGAGCGATTTACGATTTCTTGCCCTCCTATCGGACGAGCAAAGGTGAATTACGGACCCCTTTCAGGCGATCCGATACAGTTCACATGGGTAGGCAATTAGCGCAGTTCAAGACCCATCAGAGCTGATGAATTTCGCGCCAGACGTGGACCTGTTCGATCCTGGTTGTATTCTTCGGATCGTGACCGCCGGACGTGGGGCGTCTCTGTGCAAGATTGCCTTCAGTTCGGGCACAATTTCGGACAATTCCATCCCGTAGCCAACTTTCCTACGCCCGTCAGACCCGACTGCGGACACGACTGAAAGAATTTGCCAACGCGGACCGCTTTTAGCAAGGATGGCCGACCCGGACGATCCAAGAGTAACATCGCAGTTAAAACTGATTATTCCCTGCCCACGTTGCAGGATGCGGCAGGAACGTTGGCGAGTAATAGCCTCTGTCCGACCGCGTCCATAAGACGCGACACTTATCTCAGTTCCCGACAGCCGCCCACTGTGCAGGGCAAAAGGATTAGCGATTGAATAAGGTATCGGCTCTTCCAACCGCATCAGTGCCACATCACGGCGGACGCGACGAGCGGAAACCGGGTTATTAGCGACAAAGTCGGAGGGGGCAGCGATCTGAACAACCTTGCGATCAGCAAGCGATCTGCCATCGCTTAGCCCTGCGCGAAATGTTAACACACCGGGCGCATACGGCTCGCCTGTAGCTTTGTCCAAGGCGCAATGTGCTGCAGTCAGCACCAAATCTTGCGCTATCAATGTTGCCGTGCAGAACCCCTGTTCACCAATGTCTAATCTCCCGACTGCCTCCCAACCGTAAAGGTCATCGCGATCCGTCAAACGACGTTGGTTGCCAGTCTGTGCTTGAACAATTGACGCCGTAACTACCAGGCAAATTGCTGTTTTTAATAGAAGCCGTTTCACGGTTTCAAGAATCTCGCGCCTACGTTTTTCCCTGCACTTCCGGCACCGGATGCGGATGTATGCCCGCGACCTTCAGTTAATTCGACCTGCAACATTTCCAGTGACTCTTCCAACGCCGCGCCCAATGCCACACGGCTTCCTTCCAACTCGGCCTTGGCCGAGACCACGGAAACGATCCGGGGTTGATCCCCCTCAAATGAAAAGATTGGCGCGCCCGAAGCTCCAAAATCGACGTTGCAGGACATAACCAAAACGCCTGACTGTCGCGCCACAACGGAACACACTTCTTGCAAGGACGGTGCTTCTGCACGGTCATGAGCGTAAGACACGACACCTACATCTTCGCCGCGGGATGGTCTGCTGCCAGTTTCGAATGGTATCACCGAGGTGTTCCGGATTGGCTGCCAAAGCTCGATCAAAGCGATGTCATGACGGACTCGATCAGCCGTGGCGTCAGAGTCGTACTGATAGCGGGGGTGAATGACAATCTGTCGCGCGGCGCGATAGGCAGAAGCATAGCCAAGCCGCCATCCCGCCAGAAATTCGATCCGCGCTGGATCTATGCGTTTACGCGTGGATTTGTCGTACAGGCAATGGGCTGCAGTTAGTACCAGAGTAGGAGATATCAACGCCCCGGTGCAAAACCCTGTTCCATCGATGTCCAGTCGACCGACGGCCATCCATTGCCGTCCGGCGTCCGTAGTTTTCAGGCTTTTGAGCCCGGAATCCTGTGCAGCTGTCGCTGCAGGCAGAATGCCCATTACTAAGGCAACTATCCAATTTCGCACGCTTTACTCCGGTCTTGTGTCCGACCAAAGGTCATACGCGCCGCGTAAGGCGAAAATAGGGCAATCACTGCACCCAGAGTTTCGGCTGAATACTGATGCGAGAATAACGCATGTGAATTTAGCGCAACATTGGTACGGATGCTGCCGCTGCGGAACCCGCGTGCAATTTTCGCGGCATGGGACCACCAGTCGCCCAATCCAAAAGTTCAATCGTATGAACGACAGGCACTTCTGTCCCTGATCCGATCTGCATCATGCATCCGATATTTCCAGCGGCGATGACGTCTGGCTTCGTAGCCTCCAGCGTGCGGACTTTGCGGTCCTTCAATTTTGCGGAAATCACGGGTTGCATCAGGTTGTAAGTTCCTGCTGACCCGCAACAAAGATGGCTGTCAGCAGGCTCTAACACAGTGAATCCTGCTGTTTGTAGCAACTCTTTTGGAAACGACTTGATCTTTTGTCCGTGCTGTAGGGAGCACGCGGCATGATAAGCCACCGAAATAGGTTTGGCGTCACACTCCGGCAGGTCAAGTTGAGTCAGCAACTCACTTACGTCCATCGCAATTCTTGATACGCGCTCAGCGTCTTGAGCTAGCGCGTCGTTGCGGAACATGTGGGTGTAATCCTTAACCGTAGTCCCGCAGCCAGACGTATTGATGACAATAGCGTCCAAACCCTTGTCATCCATTTCGCGCACCCAGGCACGAATATTGGCTGCCGCCGAAGCATGGCTTTCTTTTGACTTACCCATGTGATGGGTCAGAGCACCACAGCATCCCGCACCTTCGGCGATCACGACTTCGCAGCCCAACCGGGTCAACAATCGGATCGTGGCGTCGTTTATATCTGTGTTCAATGCTTTCTGTGCGCATCCGGTCATCAAGGCCACACGTTTTTTACGGTCCCCCGTTGGTTGAAAACTTTGCGGGTCGTCATTGCGGCTGACTGGTGGAATGTGCTTGGGGGCCATATCCAGCATCGCGCGCAGCCGGGCATCAGGCATTAGAAACCTAAATGGTCGCCCCAGTTTGGCGCCGATCAGCGCCCAACGAAACCGCATTGGGTATGGCAAAATTCGCGACAGAACCCATCGCAAAGCACGATCCGTTATGGGACGCTTGTACTTTTTTTCAATGTACTCACGCGCATGATCGACCAGATGCGTATAATGCACGCCGGATGGACAGGTCGTCATGCAAGCAAGGCAAGATAGACACCGATCGATATGCTTGACGGTCTTTTCGTCTGGCACACGCTCATTTTCCAGCATGTCCTTAATCAGGTAGATGCGCCCGCGAGGGCTGTCCAGCTCGTCCCCCAAAACTTGATATGTTGGGCAGGTCGCAGTGCAAAATCCGCAATGCACACAATTGCGCAGTATTTCATTGGACCGCTGATTGGCCGGATCCTGCAACTGTTTTTCGGTGAAATGCGTCTGCATCGCGTTACCCCATCATCCCCGGATTGAATATACCCCGCGGATCGAATTTCTTCCTGATTCCTTTAGTTAGAGCCGAAATTGCAGCGTTTTCCGGCTGAAAACGACCAAGGGAATCGAACGTATCTAAATTAGCGCGCACCAGTGTTGCGTGACCTTGAAATCGATCCAGGCGAGCACGTATATCTGCTCCGCTTGGGACCAACGCCCAGATCAAGCCGCCGCCCCAATCAAGCAGAGTTTTTCTCGCCGCCAGATTTGCCACTATCTGCGGCGCGTCGCTGGGTTTAACTGATATGCGCCACACGTCGCCTTCCATTCCCCCGAACGTGTTTGCATCCCGAATTTCAGTCCAAAGCGCTTCTGAATTGCTGTTATCCGAGATATCGCCGAATTCGGCCAGCTCCACGCGTAGTTTTTCGCTCCGATAATCTACCGATTCACTAAAACCTTCAATTCTCAGGTATACTTGCCCCTGCTCCGGATCGTAGGCGGCACCACTTACTTCGAACGGAGAGCGCAAGGCCTTTGACATTGCCTGAATCGCCAAGTCCAAGTCGTTAGTTTGAATTGAAAGAGTAGCTGTTGTTTCAGGTTTTGGCAGAACTTTTAGCGATACTTCAGACAAAACACCCAATGTCCCCCACGATCCTGCCATCAGTTTCACCAGATCATACCCGGTGACATTTTTCATCACTCTTCCGCCGTTTTTTATGACCATTCCTTGTCCATTGACGAAACGGACACCAAGCAGAAAGTCCCGGCACGCTCCAGATTGTATTCTACGTGGTCCAGACACATTCGCTGCGACAACGCCGCCAATGGTCGGCTCCCCGGTTGTGCTCAATAATTCGCGATAATCTGCCGGTTCGAACGCAAGGTGCTGACCCTCTGCTGCGAGTTGTTTTTCGATCTGCGCGACCGGGGTTCCGGCCTGTGCTACCAAAGTCAGTGCACCGGGTTCGTAAAGTGTGATGCCGGACAGCCCTGTGGTACTCAATTCTGCATCGGGTTCAAGGATGCCACCTGTACCACCACCCACAATACGAACCGGTTCTTTGAGCCTGGACACGATTTCCGCCAGTTCGGCTTCAGTTTCAGGTTTCATAGCAAATCTTCTTTGTTAGAGCCTGTTATTCTGCCGCAATCTGTGCTTCGCGGCGGGCCTCGGAGACGCTCAAAGGGAACACTTTTGCCGGGTTGAGCAACCAACTTGGGTCAAACACGTCCTTGACCTGCATTTGGGCTTCCAGATCTTGCGGTGAATATTGATGGGTCATCAAGTCGCGTTTCTCGATGCCGACTCCGTGCTCACCGGTCAGGCACCCTCCTGCATCAACACATAGCTTCAGTATTTCCGCACCGAATTCCTCGCATTTCTCTAGATCACCGGGTTTGTTGGCATCAAAAAGGATCAACGGGTGCATATTGCCGTCGCCAGCATGAAACACGTTGCCGACGTCCAATCCATATTCCTCGCTCAGTTCCCCAATGCGGCGCAGCACATAAGGAAGGGAAGACACCGGAATTGTCCCATCCAGGCACATGTAATCATTGATCTGCCCCATAGCCCCAAAGGCAGACTTGCGACCGAGCCAGATCCGAGCACTTTCGTCCTCGGATTGGCTTTGGCGCAGCTCCACCGGGTTATGGCGCTTTGCGATTTCTATGATCTTGGAAAGCTGGCTGTCTATCTCGGCCTCTGACCCTTCAACTTCGACGATCAGCAGCGCTTCGCATTCGGGATAGCCCGCCTGCGCAAAGTTTTCGCAAGCCTCAATGCAAAGACGATCCATGAATTCGATCGCGACGGGCAGGATTCCGGACTTAATAATATCCGAAACGCACTGCCCAGCGACCTCGTTGTCGCTAAAGCCCATCAACACAGGTCGGGCGCCTTCGGGTTTGCGCAGTATCCTTAGTGTCGCTTCGGTTACCACACCCAACTGTCCTTCCGAACCGCAAATCAAACCCAACAGGTCCAATCCGCCTGCATCCAGATATGCGCCCCCGAATTCGACAACACTACCGTCCATCATAACCATGGTTACGCCCAACAGATTATTGGTCGTGACACCGTATTTCAGGCAATGCGCCCCGCCGGAGTTCATCGCAATATTTCCTGCTATAGCGCACGCCAATTGCGATGAGGGATCGGGCGCGTAGAAAAAGTCTTCTGCTTCAACTGCACCCGTTACGCTCAGATTTGTTCGGCCAGTCTGAACACGGATAAATCGGTTGTCATAGTCGGTTTCAAGAACCTCGTTCATCCGAGCGACCCCAAGGATAACGCAATCAGCCGTCGGCAATGCCCCACCAGCCAAAGAGGTCCCTGCTCCGCGAGGTACAACTGGTACTCCTTCTTGATGGCAAATGCGCAATACATCCGAAACTTCCTGAGTGTTCGACGGCAGTACTGCCAGCATTGGTGGGCACTTGTAGGCCGTTAAGGCATCGCATTCATAAGCGCGGGTTTCAGCCTCGTCGTGAATAATGGCGTCGGACGGTAAAACCTGTCGCAATCGCGCAAGAACCGTGTTCTTGCGCATCAGGATTTCAGGGTTTGGTTGAGGCATTTCCATGGCGATCCCTCCATTTGGTAAAATAATATTACCAATTTGAGTGACTGGCAAGTTACGATTTCCGGACGTACTGTCGCGGGTATGACTTGGATAGACAGGGCAATTTTGTTTTCCCCTTTGGACTATGCCGCCATTCTGTTTTTGCTGGGCGCTTGGTTGTGGATTGGCTGGAGGATCGAGCATCCTGCAGCGCATAAGCCATCCGTTTCGATGATGATGGATGATTTCCGTCGGAAGTGGATGCGGGAAATGGTAACGCGGCAACCCAGAATGTTTGACGCGCAGGTCGTCGGAACGATGCGGCAGGGCAGCACATTTTTCGCCTCGACCACCATGATCGCCATCGGCGGCGGAGTTGCATTGATGGGTAATACCGAACGCCTGGCGGGCGTCGCCAAAGATTTGGCAATCGGTAGTGCGCCGGCGGTGGTATGGGAAGTCAAGATATTGATCGTAATTCTTTTTTTGGCGAACGCATTTCTGAAATATGTGTGGGCACATCGCTTGTTTGGATACTGCGCCGTTCTGATGGCAGCCGTGCCGAACGATCCTGACAATTCCGAGGCCTACCCACGCGCGGCGCAGGCGGCCGAGATCTGCGTCACCGCCGCAAGAAGTTTCAATCGAGGTCTTCGTGTGACTTATTTTGCCCTAGGTGCACTAGCGTGGATACTTGGGCCGGTTGCGTTGATCGTCAGTTCGCTCATTACACTGGGCGTGTTGTATCGGCGTGAGTTCGTGTCGCATTCCCGGACTGTGTTAATGACCCGGCCCCCAAACACAGAGACGTGATTTCAACAGGCCCCGACAGGCCCTAAGGTTCGATCATGCGATATCTGATTCTCAGCCTTCTAATGACCGGTTCAGCTTTGGCCGATCCACCAACAATCGAGAACGTCTCGGCCGATCGCGACGGCGACACCTGGAGTTTCGACGTCACGATCAGGCATCCTGACACAGGCTGGGACCATTATGCCGATGGCTGGCGAATACTAGACATGCAAGGAAATGAGCTTGGTATTCGCGTATTGCATCACCCGCATGAGAATGAACAGCCGTTCACCCGTTCGCTCGGCGGTGTCGTCATTCCGGATGGCGTTTCGCAGGTGCAAGTACAGGCACGATGCAATGTTGATGGTTGGGGCGATGAAACCGTATTGGTGGCACTGAATTAAACTCAGAAAACCCCCATGCTTAAGCCGGCTGCTAACGCTGCCCCGATTTCGCGGCATTGCTCCAATTCATGCTCTGGAATTACCTTTTCGGCCTGTATGTCCTCGGGCGTTTGGGCATGGGTGCACAGGATCAAGGTTGGTTGGACTTGTTTCAGCCTCCAGCCTGTCGCAATCCTAGCCATTTGGCGGGCCGCGTTTTCACCATCCGAACCCGCACAAATCATCTGGGCATAAGGCCGCCCCTCGATTCGACCCAAAACAGGGTAATAACAGCGGTCAAAGAATTCTTTCATCAAACCTGAAATCGCCGCCAGATTCTCAGGCGCACAAAAGATATAACCATCGGATTGCAACAGATCGTCTGGCCCTGCTTGATCCGCTGATTTCAAAATGGTCTCAGTCTCTGCACGCGCGGCTTCTGCGGCAGCTTCAGCCATTTGGCGGCTGCCACCCGTGCGAGAATGGAAAACGATCAGCAGCTTCGCCATTTCAGATCCGGTGGTAAGGACCACCCGACAATATGTTGGCGGCCCTGTATAGTTGTTCGGATAACATCACACGGACCAACATATACGGCCAGACCATCGACCCGAAAGATATCGAAAAGTCCGCTTCATCCCGCAGATTAGAGTCTATTCCGTCAGCTCCGCCTATGATCAGCGCCAAATCCTGTCGACCAGCATCGCGCCAAGCACCTAGCTTCTTTGCAAATTCGGGTGATGATATCGTTTTGCCCCGTTCATCCAGCGTGCATAAAACCGCGTCCCTGGGAAGCGCCTTACGCAACAGTGCGGCTTCTGCGCCCACACCGGCATTCTTTTTGTCCTCAACTTCGACCACTCGCACCGGGCCCAAACCCAATGCGCGACCGGTTCGTTCAAAACGGGTCAGGTAGTCGTCAAGCAGTGACTTTTCCGGTCCGGGTCGCAAACGACCGACCGCAATAATGCTAATACGCATCTTTCTCTCGCCGTCGGCCTCTTAATAAAGGCCGGGATGGCGCCTCAGTTAGCCGAGGCGCTGCCGCTCTGGGGCAGCCACATCTTTTCCAGCTGATAGAATTCTCGTACCTCCGGGCGAAAGATATGGACAATCACATCGCCAGTATCGATCAGTACCCAATCGCCGGTATCTTTGCCTTCAACTTTGGATGTAAAACCGAATTCCTGCTTGATGCGATCCGTCAACTTTTCCGCAATAGCCGAAACCTGTCGGGTCGACCGCCCTGACGCGACCACCATGTGATCGGCCACAGATGACTTGCCTTGCAAGTTTATCTGCACGACGTCTTCGGCTTTGTCATCGGAAAGTGAGGATAGAATACGTTCAAGCAGCTTGTCGCTGATTGACTGAGAGTGGGCCATTACGCTGGCCCCTTCATCGGCGGGCAAACCCGCCTGAGTATGTAGAGACAGGACATTGTCCTCCTTTGCTACGCGCCTGCAAGCCCCGGCGCTGGGGTAGGTATAAGGTAACAAGCACCTTGTGACATTTCAATGAAGGCCCCTGGAAACTCGCAGAATTGTGCCTCAATAGCATCTTCAAGTGTGTGCTAAGACCTTGATAGACTCAGACAGTATCTATATCTGACCGATTATGAGACCTCATAAGGCCCCCAATATCGACCTGCAAGACCGTGCGCGTCTGCGTGAACGGTTCTTTGGGGCTGCCCGCACAGTTCTGGCCCGCCTATAGTCGCGCAGCCACTCGCCAGCTATTTCTCATTCAATACGGGAGAGGACCAATGTCCCCCAAAACACTCTATGACAAGATCTGGGATGCTCACGTCGCGCACGAGGCCGATGATGGCACCAGCCTTCTTTATATCGACCGCCACCTGGTGCACGAAGTCACCAGCCCACAAGCATTCGAGGGCCTGCGCATGGCCGGGCGCAAGGTACGCGCACCGGAAAAGACCATCGCCGTGCCGGACCACAATGTGCCAACCACGCCGGATCGAGCGAACGGGATCGAAAACCCAGAGTCCCGCATACAAGTCGAAGCGCTCGATAAAAACGCCAAGGATTTCGGCATTCATTACTATCCGGTACATGACGTCCGTCAGGGCATTGTCCACATAGTGGGCCCCGAGCAAGGATGGACTCTGCCGGGCATGACCGTTGTTTGCGGTGATAGCCATACCGCAACCCACGGTGCGTTCGGCGCACTGGCCCACGGTATCGGAACGTCTGAGGTAGAACATGTTCTGGCCACGCAGACTCTGATCCAGAAGAAGTCCAAGAACATGAAGGTAGAAATCACCGGCAAATTGCAGCTGGGCGTGACCGCCAAAGACATAACTCTGGCCGTGATTGGCGAGACTGGCACCGCTGGCGGCACAGGCTATGTCATCGAATACTGCGGCGAAGCAATCCGCGATCTGTCTATGGAAGGCCGAATGACTGTCTGCAACATGGCGATCGAAGGCGGTGCACGGGCCGGTCTGATTGCCCCGGATGAAACAACCTTTGAATACGTAAAAGGCCGCCCACATGCTCCTAAGGGCGCGCAGTGGGAAGCTGCGATGGACTGGTGGAAGACGCTTTATACAGACGAAGGCGCGCATTTCGACAAGGTTGTTACGCTTCGCGGCGAAGACATCGCGCCCGTCGTCACATGGGGAACCAGCCCAGAGGATGTATTGCCGATCACCGCCACTGTGCCCCACCCGGAGGACTTTGAAGGCGGTAAGGTTGATGCCGCCCGTCGTTCAATAGAATACATGGGTCTGGAAGCCGGTCAGAAACTGAGCGACGTGGAAATCGACACCGTCTTCATCGGGTCTTGTACGAATGGCAGGATCGAAGACCTTCGCGCTGCTGCTGAGATCCTTAAGGGCAAGAAGATCAAAGACGGGATGCGTGCAATGGTCGTACCGGGTTCGGGTCTTGTTCGCGCTCAGGCCGAAGAAGAAGGTCTGGCAGAGGTTTTCAAAGAGGCCGGTTTCGAATGGCGTCTGGCCGGATGTTCAATGTGCCTGGCCATGAACCCCGACCAGTTGCAACCAGGCGAACGTTGTGCGGCAACCTCGAACCGCAACTTTGAAGGCCGCCAAGGCCGAGGCGGACGCACACACTTGCTGAGCCCTGCGATGGCTGCCGCCGCAGCAATCACAGGACGGCTGACAGACGTTCGCGAATTGATGTAAGCTACCCTCATATCTAGATTTTTGAGGGAGAGACTGAAATGAGTGATTGGGTCAAATGGCTCTTGCTAGGGCTGCTATCCATAGTGTTCGGCATCTTTGTGCTGGGTGCCCCGTATGTCGCATCCATAACCGTAACTTTGGTTACCGGTATTCTTTTGCTGGTATCCGGCGCACTTCAGGTTGTCGGAGGGTTCACGGTAGAAGGGGCAGGTAATAAAATCCTGTCTTTTGTCATGGGTGCCGTCATGCTGTTTCTCGGGTGGTCGTTTCTGGACAACCCACTGGAAGGTACGCTGACATTAGCCACCGTAGTTCTGATACTTTTCATGGCAGGTGGCATAGCGCGGATCATTCTCTCATTTCAGATGCGAGGAACCCAGTTCTTCTGGCCAACACTGATCTCAGGCATCTTGTCGATCATACTTGCAGGTATCATCTGGTCTTATGCAGCAGCGGAACCGACTGTTCTATTGCGCCTGCTGGGCATTCTGCTGGGCATCGAGATGCTATTTAACGGTTTCGGTTTGGTCTTCATGGCGCTCTTCGTTAAGGGCGCACCCAACGAAACAACAGAAGCGAAAGAAGCTTAAACGCGGGGCACGGGGTCGGCCCTTTCCCGCAGGAGTGTGAAAATGGAAAAGTTTGACAAAGTCCACGGCGTGGCCGCCCCAATGCCACTGATCAATATCGACACAGATATGATCATTCCGAAAGTGCATCTAAAAACTATCAAACGGTCCGGCCTGGGGGTCGTCCTGTTTGACGAAATGCGATATCACGACAACGGGCAGGAGAACGAAGATTTCGTTCTAAACAAACCCGCTTACCGTGAATCCGAAATCCTGGTTGCAGGCGATAACTTCGGCTGCGGGTCATCTCGCGAACATGCGCCTTGGGCAATCAAAGACTTTGGCATCAAGGTTGTGATTTCGACCAGCTTTGCCGACATCTTCTTTAACAACTGCTTCAAGAACGGCATTCTTCCAATTGTTGTCGGGGAAGAGCATCATGCGATCCTGATGGAAGACGCGCATAAGGGTGAAAACGCTCGCATGACCGTTCACCTGGAAGATCAACAGATCACCACATCGGACGGTGTGGTTATCGAGTTTGAAGTCGACCCACATCGCAAGCATTGCCTGCTGAACGGACTGGACGATATCGGCCTGACGATGGAAAAAGACCACCACATCGATAAGTTCGAAGATCATGCAAGTCAGGCGCGTCCCTGGGTCTGACGCTGAAGACGATTCTGTGGATACTCAACCTATCGGGGTCGCTTTCGCGACCCCGTTCGTATTTTTGGGGTCGGCTGGCAAGCAACCACAACATGTAGAGAACGAATATTAATACACGTCGGATTTGCGTCAGAAATGATGCAAAGCCGCACCAGTTTTGCCATCTTTTTGCCCGAATGACAGTGTTTCCTGCCCCTTGGCTTGAGCAGATTGTTCATTGTCGCCACTGTTGACGGAAATGAGGCATCCGTCGGAAAAAAGAGCGGCGGTCACAAGTTGGAATTAAGTCGGCGTAGAATCGACTGATCCGGTTTGGAAGGGGTTCGGATAGTGATTGCACGCACAACGGGGGCGGCGATACGTGGGCTATTGGTGGCACTGCTGGTGCTCACTCCCGCGTTGTACCTCCCTGCATCTACACAAAACGGGACCGAGATCATCGTTTTTCTAGCGATTCTCGCGTTTATCCTGACTTTCTCGGAATATAATTCGGCGTTTCCAAGTCTAATCGAATTCCGCGATGCTCCGCCTATTAACAGGCTACGTTTTGTTGGCTTAATGACGATGGTGTTGTTCCTGACGCTGATCTGCAAGAATGCCTACACTCCGACCACGGTAACCAGTATTTTCTATTCGGTCGGGCTAATGGTCGCCGATGTCGCTGACTTCCCCTACTCGCCGGTACGTCTTGTTGTACTGATGCTTCCATCTGACGCGACCGCACCATTGGTAGAGCTTGTGCGTATTTCGGCAGGTGTCGCCTATGTCGCAGCATTGGTAACAATCGCCAGCTTCGCATATGCTGTGAAACTGCGCGGTTGGCCAACTGGCAATGGCGCATTCAATGTCTGGACAAATCTGCCACTATTCGACCCCACCAAGGGAGGCGACGTTGTTACACGATTGCAGCGGGACGGACGCCTGAACATTTCAATAGGAATTTTGCTTCCTTTCCTGATCCCCGCCTTGATCAAATTGATGGCAGAATTCATCAACCCAATTGCCCTTAACAACCCTCAGACATTGATCTGGACGCTCAGCGCCTGGGCATTTTTACCTGCCAGCATGATCATGCGCGGTATGGCAACCCTGCGTATTGCAGGGTTGATCGTTGAAAAGCGCCGCGCCTACACCACCGCCGAGACAACTCAGACTGCATGATCCGTACACTTATTCTGTTGCTGCTTCCAGTTGCTGCGCAGGCAGAAACTTTACGGGTTGCTACCTATAACACTGAACTAAGTCGGGATGGACCCGGATTATTGTTGCGAGACATTCAGCGGGACAATCCGCAGGTCACGGCCGTTGTAGAGGTATTGTCGCAAACACGACCCGACATCATTGCCCTTCAAGGAATTGATTGGGATCTGGATGAACTCGCCCTTTCGAACCTGGCCGGTGCGCTGGCCAAAGTCGGAATGGACTATCCTTATCAATTCTCTGAACAACCCAATTCCGGGCTTGAAACAGCTTTTGATCTGGATGGCGACGGCTTGACCCAAGGGGCCCGCGACGCACAGGGGTGGGGTCGGTTCACCGGTCAGGGTGGGTTAGCCTTGTTGTCACGGTATCCGATAGATTTAGCCGCAACCAAAACTTATTCAGACCTTTTGTGGCGGGAATTACCGGACGCGATCCTGCCCAATGTCGATGGATCCCCATATCCCACACTCCAGGCGCAAACGGTTCAGAGGCTGTCTTCAACTGGGCATTGGGTGGTGCCGATCCTGACGCCTGGTGGTCCTTTGTCCCTAATGACCTTCCATGCAACGCCTCCGGTTTTCGATGGTCCAGAGGATCGCAACGGTTTGCGAAACCGGGATGAAATTCGGTTCTGGTCCCTTTTGTTGGACGGTGAATTTGGATCGGGACCCACAAACCGCTTTGTAATCGCGGGGGATGCCAATTTGGATCCAAACCTCGGAGACGGACACAAAACAGCAATTCAAGAATTGCTGTCTAACCCGCGAATTCAGGACCCTCAACCGGTCGATCAGCAAGGGTCATCGACTACGGTTTTCTGGGAAGGAATTGGTGAAAGACGCGTCGATTACGTCCTGCCATCGGCGGATTGGACTGTAGCGGACTCTGGTGTTTACTGGCCCGGGGCGGGACAAGGCAAGGCAGCGAGAACCGCGAGCCGACATCGGCTCGTCTGGGTTGATCTAAGTATTGACTAAGCTTCTGTTCAGTAGGTTTGGCCAGTTTACCCACGTTACCTTAGATTTTCCTTGGCATTGGCCTGAAGGTCTCATTGACCCATTGCCGTTCAAGCGCTAGGGCCATTGCGACGAAACGCAAGGAGACCCTCGATGTCCAACCCCTCGCTCCTCATCCTGCCCGGAGACGGAATTGGCCCCGAAGTTATGGCTGAAGTGCGCAAGATCATTGATTGGTTCGGCGCCAATCGCGGCCTGCAATTTGACGTCAGCGAGGACTTAGTCGGCGGCGCAGCCTACGATGTCCATGGTAAGCCGTTGTCGGATGAAACAATGGCCAAGGCACAAGAAGTAGACGCGGTCTTACTTGGTGCCGTAGGCGGCCCTAAATATGACGACCTGGATTTTTCGGTCAAACCCGAGCGCGGCCTTCTTCGCCTGCGCAAAGAGATGGACTTATATTCCAACCTCCGCCCTGCACAGTGCTTTGACGCGTTGGCGGACTTTTCGTCGCTGAAAAAAGACGTGGTCGCGGGCTTGGATATCATGATCGTGCGCGAGTTGACTTCGGGTGTCTATTTTGGCGAGCCACGCGGTATATTCGAAGAAGGTAACGAGCGCGTAGGCATCAACACTCAGCGTTACACTGAGTCCGAGATCGAGCGGGCCGCGCGATCTGCGTTTGAACTGGCAATGCGCCGGAACAAAAAACTTTGCTCGATGGAAAAAGCCAACGTCATGGAGTCAGGTATTTTGTGGCGCGAGGTCGTGAACCGCGTGGCCAACGACTATCCCGAGGTCGAGCTGACTCATATGTATGCCGATAACGGCGCCATGCAGCTGGTGCGCGCGCCAAAACAGTTCGACGTGATCCTGACGGATAACCTGTTCGGTGACATCCTTTCTGACTGTGCCGCGATGCTGACGGGGTCATTAGGGATGCTACCGTCAGCCAGCCTTGGCGCTCCGATGGCGAACGGTCGGCCCAAAGCGCTTTATGAACCGGTTCACGGGTCAGCGCCGGATATCGCCGGTGAAGGCAAAGCTAACCCCATAGCATGTATCCTGAGCTTTGCCATGGCGCTTCGATACAGCTTTGATCAGGGCGCAGAGGCTGACCGACTGGAAGCTGCGGTTGAAAAAGTCCTTGCTGACGGCGTTCGCACGGGCGATCTGTTGGCCGACGAGGGGGTTCAGCCAGTTTCGACCACCGAAATGGGCAATGCCATCGTCAACTCGCTGGACGAAAGCCTCTGAGACGGGCTTCAGGCGACACCTCGCATGTCGCCTGACCCTTTGGCGAAGGTCAGTTCCCACCGAAAATACTGTTCAGCAGGTTGTTGATGTCCTGCGCAAAGCCGCCCTGCTTTTTGCGTCGCGGTTGCTGAGGCTGCGCCGTGCGCACTGGTGCGTCAGGTTCCATCATGGGCAAGGGAGTGGGTGTCATCCCCTCGGTGACTCGCAACATGGTTTCTTTCCAAATCTCTGCAGGAAGACCTCCACCAGTGACGCCCGACAGAGGCGTGTTGTCGTCGTAGCCCATCCAAACACCCGCAACGTAATCTGCTGTAAACCCGATAAACCAGGCATCCCGTGCAGCCTGTGTCGTTCCCGTTTTTCCTGCGACCTGCCAACCCGGTAGTTTGGCGCGTTGCCCGGTACCCTCAGACACAACGCGCTCCATCATCCACGTCAGTTGCTTTGCTGCCTTGTCGTTGATGACCCGCTCGCCAATTCCCGTTGTTGTAACCATGACGGGGGATTCGTCGCCAAGTAGTTTCAATTCGGTCAATCCATAGGGTTCAACCGCCGAACCTCCGTTCAGAATCCCCGCATAGGCTCCAGTCATCTCGATCAGCGTACTTTCTGATGCGCCCAGCGCCAACGCTGGCCCTTGCGCCAGATCGCTGGCAATGCCGAATTCACTGGCGACTGTGCGGACGTTTTCGAGACCCGATATCTCCGCGACTTTCACCGCTGGAATATTCAACGAGTTCTTCAGCGCATCCGCCAAAGTCACCCTGCCGTAAAACTTATTGGTGTAGTTTTTTGGGCACCACTGACCTGATCCGGGAATGTTCACGCAATAAGGTTCGTCCACCACTGTATCCAACGGGGAATATCCCAACTCAAGGGCAGTGGCATATACAAACGGTTTGAACGATGACCCTGTTTGACGCAACGCCTGAGTAGCACGGTTGAACGCTCCGGAAACCCTTGTCTTTCGGCCACCAACCATTGCACGTACGGCGCCATCCGCGGACATGACGACAATTGCGGCTTGGGCTTCTGACCCGTCGCGCACCTTCTCCTGAAAAATGAACTGCAAAGCTTCTTCGGCTGACTGTTGCAGGCGCTGATCCAACGTAGTTCGGATCACAACATCTTCGGTAGTGTTTCGCGTAAAGAATTCGGGCCCACTAGCCATGACCCAATCAGCAAAATATCCGCCCGCGCGCGCCGCCGCTGCCTCGGACAGTTCCGCAGGTCTGCTGCGGGCCTCGCTGGCCTGAGCGGACGTCAAATAGCCCTGAGCTTCCATCAGGCCGACGACAAGTCGCGCCCGATCCTGCGAACGTTTCAAACTGTTTGTTGGTGCATACCGCGTGGGGGCAACCAAAAGGCCCGCCAACATCGCCGCTTCGGCAGGACTCACTTCGGCGGCCGATTTTCCAAAGTATCGCTGGCTGGCAGCTTCGAAACCGCGGGCGCCAGCGCCCAGAAACGCGCGGTTCAGATAAATGGTCAGAATTTCGTCTTTGGAATATTTTACCTCCATGGCCATAGCGTAAATTGCCTCTTTGGCCTTTCGCCACAGAGATCCCCTCCGGCAATCAGCCTCATACGCAGCTTCGGATTCCCAATCTTCGGGCGTATATGGTACGCCAAGGCACAACAATTTGGCGGTCTGTTGCGTGATGGTTGAACCGCCATGTCCTGACAGTGGCCCTCGACCTTCGCTCAGGTTGATACGTACCGCACTGGCTATACCGCGCGGGCTTACGCCCAAATGGCGGTAGAAGCGCTTATCCTCGGTCGCGATCACAGCATTTTTTAGATGCGGAGAGACGGTGTCCGCTGTAATCACCCCACCAAATTGGTCCCCGCGCCATGCAAAGACATTACCGTCGCGATCCAGCAGCGTGACCGACCCTCTGGCACGCCCGTCGAACAATTCATCGACGTCTGGAAGTGTCGAGTAGACCACACCTACTGCGAGAGCCAGCAACAAGGCAGCGATAGCGCCGACTCGCCAAGTCAAACCCCAGAATAGACGTAGCATCCAGCGGAACAGTCGGCGAAAAATACCACCGCCTTTCCCACCCGAACCTTTCCGCTTTGTCTTACGAGCGGTCTTGCGCGTCGCGGTTTTGCGCGCAGTCGATTTTTTCCCCGCCGGCTTTGCAGACCGCTTCGCCGACGCGGGTTTGCGCCCTTTCGATGGGTACCTTTTGTCCGCAACCAATGGTTTCTTTCGGCGTTTGGACTCAGTCATGCTCAAACTCTGCCCGATATTGCTTTTGCGCCACCTTACCTTGGTGACGCAGCTATGTAGAGGTCAGAATTTCGGGATTTTTCTCTTCCTAATTCGCCTAATTTTTAATCAAATATTACAATTTGTGCAAAAATTGTGCGTCTTCTGATGGAATCCCTCGGTCTTAACTCCCCGAAATCGTTCCTATGGGCGCGTTGTCACGCTCTTTTTCTGCAGGTGCAAAAAAACCGGTCCTTCCGGAAGCAGAGGGGAAAAACGTGAAACTCATCATTGCGACAATCAAGCCGTTCAAGCTCGAGGAGGTGCGAGAAGCACTGACCGAGGCGGGGGTGCGCGGCATGATGGTGACCGAAATTAAGGGCTTCGGCTCGCAATCGGGTCACACCGAAATTTACCGCGGTGCCGAATATGCCGTGAACTTCGTCCCGAAGATCAAACTGGAGCTCGTGGTGCCCGCAACCATGGCTGACCAGATTGTCGAGACAATCACCAACACCGCAAAAACCGGAAAGATCGGAGACGGCAAGATTTTCGTCCTCGATGTCGAGCAGGCACTGCGCGTGCGGACCGGGGAAACCAACGAGGACGCGCTGTAAGCCGCGCCAATCCGTAAAAGGACAGAGAACAGATGAAACTGAACCGAATTCTACCTACAGCTGCCGTGCTGATAGCTTTTCCCGCGGCCGCATTTGCCAATGATCCGCCATCTTCTATGGAGGATGTTGGCTATATCTTTACCACTCTGCTGTTCCTGATGGCCGGCTTTTTGGTATTCTTTATGGCTGCAGGCTTTGCCATGCTCGAAGGCGGGCTGGTACGCTCTAAGAATGTTGCCATGCAGATGATCAAAAACGTGGCGCTGTTTTCTTTCGCAGCGATCATGTACTGGCTCATCGGCTTTAATCTGATGTATCCCGGCGACGGCTGGACAATTTCCGGCTGGCTCGGCCCATTCTTTTCGACGACGACACTTGATCCCGTTGGCGTCGGTCCGGATGCAGCAGCGCTGGATTATGCATCAATCGGATCAGATTTCTTCTTTCAGTTGGTCTTTGTCGCTGCCACTGCATCGATCGTTTCTGGCGCCGTCGCTGAAAGAATTAAGCTTTGGCCTTTCCTGGTCTTTGTCATCATTCTAACTGGCGTTCTGTATCCGATTTCGGGATCCTGGCAGTGGGGTGGCGGCTGGTTGTCCGAAGCCGGTTTCTCAGACTTTGCAGGATCTACAGTCGTGCACTCGGTAGGCGGCTGGGCCGCGTTGGCAGGCGTCATCGTTCTCGGCCCACGGATTGGCAAATACAAGGACGGCAAGGTTCACCCGATTCCTGGCTCCAACCTCGCACTAGCCACTTTGGGCACGTTCATTTTGTGGCTGGGTTGGTTCGGCTTTAACGGCGGTTCGCAGCTGGCCATGGGTACTGTGGGCGATGTCTCAGACGTCTCCCGTATTTTTGCCAACACCAATATGGCCGCAGCAGCTGGTGCAGTTGCAGCCCTGATCCTGTCGCAAGTAATGTACAAAAAGCCTGACCTTACCATGGTGCTGAACGGCGCACTGGCCGGTCTGGTTTCAATCACCGCAGAACCATTGGCCCCAACCCTGTTCGGAGCACTTTGGATCGGCGCAGTTGGCGGAATCATCGTAGTACTCACCATTCCGATGCTGGACAAGTTTCAGTTGGACGACGTTGTGGGTGCGATCCCGGTTCACCTGTTTGCCGGTATCTGGGGCACCATCGCCGTAATCTTTTACGGTGACGCAAGCCTCGGAACGCAGCTTATGGGCATCATTGCCTACGGTGTCTTCACCTTCGTCGGAGCGCTGATCCTGTGGAGCATCCTAAAAGCCACAATGGGCATCCGAATCAGTGAAGAAGATGAGATCAACGGTCTCGATATGGCTGAACTTGGTATGGAAGCCTATCCGGAATTCTCCAAAGGCTAAACCGTAATTCAATAGCCTAACGAAGCCGGGCGTTCGCGCCCGGTTTTCTATTGGGTCCTGCCTTGCGCCTGATCGGTTGACTCGGAGATAACACTTTTATCAGTCTTCAAAGAAGACTGTGCAGGTTTCAGCGAGTGCACCATGAAGACAATTGGAATTCTCGGGGGTATGTCCGCCGCTTCGACTCAAATCTACTACCAAACCCTCTGCGACCTAACGCGACAACGCCTTGGCGGGTTGCACTCGCCTGAATTGTTGATCCGATCCCTCGATTTCGCCGTTATTGAAGCTTTGCAAGCAGGTGGCGGTTGGGAGGTTGCGGGGCGAGTCCTCAATCGCGAAGCTATAGCACTGGAACAAGGTGGCGCTGACTTTCTTATTCTTGCAACCAATACGATGCATAAGTTGGCCGAGCAAATGATGACAGGTGTCTCAATTCCCCTGTTGCATATCGCCGACGCGACAGCTCGAGCCATACAATCTGAGGGTCTGAAATTTCCTGGTTTGATGGCTACTTCGTTCACCATGCAGCAACACTTCTACACTGATCGCCTGATCGCAGGTGGGTTAGCGCCCATTCTGCCTAATGCCCGGGACCAGGAAACAACCCACCGCATCATCTACGATGAGCTGTGCAAAGGCATCGTTACGAACGATAGCCGAGAGATCTACATAAGTATTGCACAACGTCTGCACGATTCTGGAGCAGATTGTCTAATCCTCGGTTGCACCGAAGTGGGCATGTTGTTGAACACCAGCAACGTGCCTTGTCCCTTGTTCGACACAACGCAAATCCATTGCGAATTGGCATTGGAATTGGCGCTGAACTGAGGCTCAGACTCCAACTTCGACTATTGCCTTGGCCAAAATCGGAACTGTCGCAGCGTTAAGGCCAGCAATGTTCAGACGGCTGTCACCAACCATATATATGCCGTGATCTTTCCTGAGCTTCTCAACCAGTTCCGGCGCAGCCCCCAGACGTGAGAACATGCCCCGATGCTGGGCGATGAACCCAAAGCGATCAGACCCGCTAAAGCGCTGCAGTTCGTCAGCAAGTTGCTGACGCAAACCAAGCATGGAAAGGCGAACGTCTTCTAGCTCGGCGGACCAGTCTGCTCGCATGGCTTCATCATTCAGTATCGTTGTTACCACACGCGCACCGTGATCCGGTGGGAACGAATAATTCTGCCGATTCAAAAACGTCAATGTCGCCTGATTCAAAGCTGTCTGAGCTGGGTCGTCACTGACCGCCATTAACAGACCGGTACGTTCGCGGTAGATACCGAAGTTTTTCGAGCAGGACGCAGCGATCAAGCAACGCTTGACCGAAGAGGCCACCAGGCGTGTCGCTTGCGCGTCCTCTTCCAGACCATCGCCAAACCCTTGATACGCAATATCTATCATCGCAACCAGGCCGAGGTCATTGATGACGTTTACAACCTCCTGCCATTGCACCAAGTTCAGGTTTGCTCCAGTCGGATTGTGACAACAACCGTGTAGCAGAACCACGTCGCCTGCTTTTGCAGTCTTGAGGTCTGTGATCATACCATCAAAGTCCACGCCACGTGTTGCGTCGTCGAAATAGCGGTAAGGTACAACTTCAATTCCCAGATAGCTCAGAATCGAAAGGTGGTTTGGCCAAGTCGGGTCAGATACGAAAACGCGGGCAGAAGGGTTGGCCATACGGATCATTTCGAACGCCTGGCGGCAAGCGCCGGTCCCACCAGGCGTAGCGACCGCAGCGATGTTTCCACGGGGAACGGAGGACCCCAAAATCAAATCGATCATCACATCTGCATAGGCCGGATCACCCGCGAGACCGGTATAGGCCTTTGTCTCTTGTTCTTCCAAAATTCGCCGTTCGGCTGCCTTTACAGCCCTCATGACTGGTGTGATGCCCTCAGCGTTCTTGTACACACCTACACCCAGGTCGATCTTATGATCGCGTGGGTCCTCGCGGTACATTTGCATCAACGCCAGAATCTTATCGGCAGGCTGTGGTTTGAGGTTCTCGAACATCACTTCTCTCCGGTTGCGACGGGCAGGGTCGGGAATGCGCCCCATTCGGCCCACGAGCCGTCATATAAAGAGTGGTCTTTCTTACCCATGCGTTCCAGCGCAAGGCTAAGGATCGCGGCGGTTACACCCGACCCGCAGGATGTGATTGCCGGTTTAGAAAGATCTACGCCAGCAGCCTCGAATACCGCCCGGCATTCGTCCGGGGATTTCATTGTGCCGTCCTTGTTCAGCAGGGTTCCAAAGGGCACGTTGCGCGAACCGGGTATGTGACCAGAACGCAAGCCTTCGCGCGGCTCTGTCCCTGTTCCGGCAAACCTGTCAGCGGAACGCGCGTCTATGATTTCGTGATCGTCCAACTTCGCCGCAGCAGATACCTGCGTCACGTCGCGCACAAGATGGTTTTGAACCCTCACTGTCATGTGTCGGTCACGAATGATCGGCGGCAAGTCTTCAACCTCATGTCCCTCGGCCAGCCATTTGGGCAGACCTCCATCCAACACTGCGATATTTTCTTGGCCCATCAGACGGAACAACCACCAAACCCGCGCAGCAGACATCAGCCCGAACCCGTCGTAGACCACTACTTGATGTCCATCGCCCACGCCCATTGCACGCAAGCGAGACATGAATTTTTCCACCGGCGGCGCCATGTGAGGCAGATCGGAACGGTGGTCAGAAATTTCGTCAATGTCAAAAAAACGCGCACCGGGAATATGCCCTGCATCATATTCAGCTTTCGCGTCCCTCTGCTGTTGAGGCAGATACCACGAACCGTCCAGGATTCTAAGATCCGGGTCTTTCATGTGGGTGGCAAGCCATTCCGTAGAAACGAGGGTTTTCGGATCGTCCTGCATCAAAGCCTCCCTTAACGCGCAGAGTTTCCCTATACGCGGCAGGTTAAGGGTTCAAGGCTGGAAGCGTCTATTCTGCCCTTTGACGCAACCTGAAATGCTGGATTATCCCAATCAAACTGATGATGATCCAGAACCCTTCGATAAGCATCGACGCAAGGTTGAAGTTGTACAGCAGCGAATAAACAATCAACCCGGACCCCAAAAGGTTGACTACGGGGAAAATAAGGTCCTCGGAATTCAATAGCCGAACTTGGGTTGCAAGATACGCAGCAACAACGACCAACGCACCGATTGAGCCGATCGCGTCTGCCAGAGTAAGCGCTTCAAGGAGTGCTTCCATTACAATTACCGCCAGTTTTTTTGCGTGAGTTAACTAACCGAAGCCAACACAGCTGGCTGGGCATAGTGGTGCATATTCAGAAATGTGGTGCCGTCTTCGCCCGCTCGATATCCGTGAGGCAGGTCTGCAGGAAACCGCAGGCCCTCACCTGCATGCAGTGGCACCCATTCACCGTCGCGCAAAACTTCAAGCATTCCTTCCAGCACAAACACTTCTTCTGTCACTCCTAGGGCATGAGCCGGTGACTCGTGACACTGGTTGGGCGAAAGCGCGACATGAAAGGTTTCGGCGCCAAGTTCAGGATCAAAAGGAAAAACGATCTTAACTTTGATGCTGCCTGGAAATGTCACTGTGCGAAACACACTGTCATCTGTCGGATCACGAGAAGCTGTTGTTCCGATCAGCGCGCTCAGTGGCAGTTGAAATCCCTTTGCGATCTTCCACAAGGTGGCAATGGTCGGGCTGGATTCACCTCGTTCGATCTGACCAAGCATCGCCTTGCTGACCCCGGTCAGGTCGGCTGCTTTCGAAAGGCTTAGACCTGACGCCGCTCGCACATCCCTAAGTTTAAGGGTGATTTCATCCGATTCCATTTCAGCGCCTTGCGATTTCACTTGTGCGTTATAACGCACATGTGGTACGTGCGCTATAACATACAAGCTCAGATACCGCATGCAGGGCAAAAGGGAAACAGTATCATGCCATTGTACCGATCCAGAACTTCTACCCATGGCCGCAATATGGCCGGCGCGCGCGGTCTATGGCGTGCGACTGGTATGGGAGACGACGATTTCGGCAAACCGATCATCGCCATCGTGAATTCGTTCACCCAGTTCGTGCCGGGTCACGTCCATCTGAAGGATCTGGGCCAGATGGTTGCGCGCGAAGTCGAAGCCGCTGGCGGGGTCGCGAAAGAGTTCAACACTATCGCTGTCGATGACGGTATCGCGATGGGTCACGATGGAATGCTGTATTCGCTGCCTTCTCGAGAAGTTATCGCGGACAGCGTCGAATACATGGTCAATGCCCATTGCGCGGACGCGATGGTCTGTATCTCGAACTGTGACAAGATCACTCCGGGCATGCTTATGGCAGCAATGCGACTTAACATTCCAGCGATCTTCGTTTCGGGTGGTCCGATGGAAGCCGGTAAGATCGACATCGCCGATCTGGACGTCAAGAAGATTGACCTCGTCGATGCAATGGTTGCCGCTGCGGATGATAAGTACACCGATGAAGAGGTGAAACATATCGAGGAAAACGCATGCCCTACTTGCGGCTCATGCTCCGGAATGTTTACCGCCAACTCGATGAACTGTCTGGCCGAAGCATTGGGTCTGGCCCTACCGGGCAACGGTTCGACACTTGCCACACATGCTGACCGAAAGAACCTCTTCCTTGAGGCCGGACGTCGGATCGTTGAAATCACCAAGCGGCATTATGAGCTTGACGAGAAAGGGTTTCTGCCCCGCGAGATCGCCACTTTCAAAGCATTCGAAAATGCGATGAGCCTTGATATCGCCATGGGTGGTTCAACGAATACCGTTCTGCACCTATTGGCAATTGCGCACGAGGGCGAAGTCCACTTCACCATGAGCGACATGGACCATCTCAGCCGCAAAGTACCCTGTCTGTGTAAGGTCGCACCGAACACTGAAAACGTTCACATGGAAGACGTTCACCGTGCTGGCGGAATATTCTCAATCCTAGGAGAACTCAGCCGAGCAGGATTGATTCACGAAGAATGCAGCACGGTCCATTCTGCGACGATGGGCGAAGCGATTGCCAACTGGGACATCAAGATTGCCAATAACCCCAAGGCGCAGGAGTTGTTCAAAGCCGCACCCGGAGGCGTACGCACGACACAGGCTTTCAGCCAATCAAACCGCTATAAGGAGTTGGATGTTGACCGCGAGAACGGAGTAATCCGATCCAAAGAACACGCGTTCAGCCAAGATGGCGGTCTAGCAGTCCTTTTCGGCAATATCGCCCGCGAAGGGTGTATCGTTAAAACAGCAGGCGTCGACAAACACATTTTGAAATTCACAGGCACGGCCTATGTTTGCGAAAGTCAGGATCAGGCGGTCAATGACATCTTAACAGGCAAGGTCAAGGAAGGTGACGTGGTCGTCATCCGTTACGAAGGACCGCGTGGCGGGCCTGGAATGCAGGAGATGCTCTATCCGACCTCATACCTGAAATCCAAAGGTTTGGGTAAAGTCTGTGCGTTGCTCACCGACGGGCGTTTCTCGGGAGGCACCTCGGGGCTTTCCATCGGGCATGTATCGCCCGAGGCTGCAGAAGGTGGCGAAATTGGACTCGTCAACAACGGCGACACGATCGAAATTGATATCCCCAATCGAACTATTCATCTGGCCGTTTCTGACGAAGAGCTAGCAGAACGCCGGGAAGCTCAGGAAGAACTGGGATGGCGGCCTGCGGAGCCACGCAAACGTAAGGTTTCGACTGCGTTGAAAGCATATGCAAAGCTTACGACCAGCGCTGCGAAAGGTGCTGTGCGTCAAGTCTAACTGATCGCGTTCTCTTTGTCAGATGGAAAGCAAGAGGTGTTCAAAGTTGTATTTTTTGCACATTTTACCGTTTAGGTTGTAAATATTCGTGCAGCTCCTAAGTTAGAAAAACTCACAGATTAGTGAGGAAATCAAAATTGTTCATAAGGAGAATAGGAATGGGAAAAGGTTCACCTCAAAACGACCCAAAGGGTGCAGGATACCCATCGCAGACCGGCAAGTCGTCTGGCGGTGGCCGCGGCAATGACAAGCCGGGGGGAAAGAAGTAACCTGATTTTTTTCTATCAACGAGTAGAAAACCGAAATCAGAGTTCAGTTTCTTTTAGTGCGCTGCGCGGAGACGACCTTCGCGTAGCAAACTCAAAAATCTGTTTTTCGAACTTCAAAAAAGTCAATCGCCCAATTTGGCGTGGACCTCGTCCAAATCAATCTCAGATACCGGCATCTTATTGCTCGGGTTCTCAAAATCATATTTGAATAATTCAAAATCCTGTTTGTAGATTTCATAGACAAGGT